>NZ_JAFCMD010000008.1:0-282919 GCF_018130105.1 Bradyrhizobium sp. AUGA SZCCT0160 | reverse complement strand
AAGGCGACAGTAGCAAGGAGGAACTTTTTCATTTTGATCTTTCGTTTTATACTGTGTCTCTGCAGCTAGCGCGCAATGCGCAACATTTGCTGTAGCGCGGATGACACATAGCGCGCCATAATGATGGAGTCAGCGCCAGGCACGGTCGGGAACCTTACGGCGCGGGCCGCGAGCAGAGCGCCAAGAAAGTCCCTCTGCGGAAACTGAACGAAAATTGAGATCCGCGATTTCTCACTACGGTCCCGCGCTTCGGCTTCCTCACGGACATCGCGCGAGGTGTACATCCCTACTGCAGGGGCCGTCGAGTTCAACCGAAAGGCCGCTTCGCAAACCGGACCTTGATGGGTGCGCACTGAGATTGCTAGCCGAGAAGTCTAACGACGTGAGCGCAAGTCGTCGCGTGCGGTTTCAGAAAAGCCGATCGAATCCTTTGCCCGCGCCATCGCCGGGTGCTCTGGGTTCTTCATCTTGTTCCAGTCTGGAAACCTGCCGTCGCGGCCGCGGGATTATGGGCAGGTTGGCGGCCGGTCATGATCGTGAAGCAGCTCCTGTCGGAAGGCGCGCAGGTCGACCTGAACGCAAAATCAAGATTGGAAAGCAACAACCATGCACGACGCCCATCGCGGGGCATGCGTTGTCTTGAGGACGATCGCAAGCTCCGTATTCATTCTGTCATCGATGACGGCGTCGCTCCATCCTGCGACAAGAAACTGGTAGCGATCGGCGATGTCGCGACGCGCGATATCCACAATGTTCTCCGCGCGCGCGGAGCGCGTTCGACGTCGGCCGGAACGATTCAGCAGCAGGAATGCGGTTGCCGTTCCCGAGACGATCAGCATGATCCACAAAGCCAGCAATCGAAATCGAAGTGATCGCATCAGTGTTTCGAGACCGATCCGCGATACCATGCAGAGTTCAAGCCTGTAGGCAATACCATCTCATTAGATCGCCAGGGAAGGATCGTCCTCGATCTGGTCTATTCGGTAGATTTCTCACGTTGTGATATGCCCTGTGACGGCCATTTCTCCGCATAGGCGCCGGCCCCGACGAGGGAAGATTTACTCTGGCGTCTGCCCTTGAGGAGTTCAAGAGCAAGGGAGGGAGGGTTCGCGTAAAACGGTTATGCGATGTCCGCCTATTTGATAGACCGACTCGCGCGTCGTCCAGGGGGCCGGCCCAGCAGCCCTACGAGGGTTTAGGAGTTCTTGGCGGAAGTTTCTCCTTGCCGCCTAGCTCTCTGGGTGGGCTCCTGCGCCTGGCGGCTGCGGCCGCGTTGGAGAAATTCCGGATCCACGTCGCTGCCCCGCGCATGTTCGAAAAAGCGATCGAGAGAGCGGAATGATCGGCAGCGGTCACTTTTGCGCTCGCCTCCCGTCACCGCCCGTGGGTGCGACACGTTGTGATCGCTGTTTCGCGGGACCATGCGCCTCGATCAGGTTGAAGGCGGCTTGCGCGAAATGCAGGATAGTTACTCGAAATCTGGCTAGGAACTACGCGTCATTATCTGCAATTGTAGAGAATAGTTGCCACGGTACAACACCTGCAGACTATTTCTGGTAGTAATCCCTCCCGCCGCAATTAGGTCGCCGAATATTTTATCGTAGAGCAATGCGGTGAATCGGGCTCACTGTGGAGACCGTGCGATGGATGTACCAACGCCAGCCAGAGGTCCGGTCGAATCTGATCGGCGGCATGTGTGCTTGCCCGCTGGTCTCTGGCGGTTCCGCTCGCTTGTGTTGGGGACAGCTGTAACGCTCACCTACGGGCAGGTCGCGGTTGCAGCGGATCGCATCCATCTTGGATTCGATGGCTATCGCCCCGCGACCAATGACTACTGCATCAATGCCAGCAGCGTACAGGGCGATCCGCAGATTGGTTTCATGTGGCGTTTCAGCAAGAGCGGAACGCTCACGGGCGGGCCGACCTTCCTTGACCTTCGAACGGAAACGGCGATCGAGGTTTTTCCGCCGTCGTTCGACGACCATGAGAAGTTCCGGGCCTGGGGCAGCGTCCTCGGACCGCTAACCGGCGACAAGTCGATCTCAAACGAGGTGAATGCATTCACCAACCAGGCATGTTCCATATCGCCGCCGCCTCCACCGGGGCCGCCGCCGCCAATTCCGTGGCTTCCACGGCACTGGAACGGCTTCATACCGATTCCAAATCCGTTCCCGCCTCCGCCACCACCGCCACCACCACCACCGCCACCACCGCCACCACCACCACCACCACCGCCGCCACCGCCACCGCCGCCTCCGGGGCCTCCTCCACCGCCCCCACCGGGACCGCCGCCTCCACCAGCCCCGCCGCCACCACCTATGCCCGTGCCGCACGCGAATCTCGCGCGTGCGCTGGGGACAGACTTTGCGCGCAGCTACTTCATCTCGGACGCGATTCTCGCGGGGGTCGCCAACGCAGGCGTCGCCACCAGTCCTGTCCATGCATCGATGGGCAACGGCTGGCATGCATGGACGACACCGCGCCAAGTCAACTTCACAGACCGGAGTGTCGGGCTCAAGTCGCAAGGCACGCTGTCGGAACTTACATACGGGCTCGATTATCGTATCAGGCCGGACCTCATTGCGGGCTTTGCGTTCAACCCGGAAAGCACCATGCCTGGGTGCATAACCCCGTACATCGCGGCAACGTCGCTTACCGTGACGCCGGCGTTGCGGCGCGGTTCGGCAAGGGCAACACGGCGGCGGCGCGCGAGGCAGCCCGGAGCCGCACTGATATCGGCCAGCGCAATCTGTCGAAGGGCAATCTGTCGAAGGCCGGCGCCGGTGCAAAGAATGTAGCGGCGCGCGGCGGCGGCAAACGTGACGCCAATCTCTCACGCGGCGGCGGCAAAAAGCAAATCACCGGCGCTCGCACGGGCGGCCGCGCCGTCGCCAGCAAGCAAAGCGTCACCCGCGCGCGCATCAGTTCGCGGCCCAACATCGGCGGCGCGCGTGCGCAGGCAATCCGGGCCGGCGGCGGTGCCGCCATGCGCGGCGGAGGTTTTCACGGCGGCGGCGGAGGGCTGCGCGGCGGCGGAGGTCGCCGAAGGTAACGCACCACAGGTGCGAGTGTCGGGTTTTGCGTTGAGGAAAATTTCAACCTGGGAGTGAACGATGAGCGACATGAAAGTGGACCGCAAGAAGTCTGACGACAGGAGGCGAACACTGCTTGGGAGCCTGCTTGCAGTGGCAATGCTCGCAACAAGTCTTTCGCCGCTCGGCCGATCGCCTGCGCTGGCCCAGCAACCAGGTGCGGCCAAACCGAACATCCTCGTGATTTTCGGTGACGACGTGGGCCAGTCCAACATCAGCGCCTACACCCACGGCTTGGTGGGTTACAAGACGCCAAATATCGATCGGATCGCCAAAGAAGGCATGATGTTCACCGACTATTACGCGGAGAACAGCTGCACTGCCGGTCGCTCGACATTCATTACGGGCCAGGTCTGCCTGCGCACCGGGCTCTGCAAGGTCGGCATTCCAGGTGCTCCCGTCGGCTTGCAGGATCGCGATATAACGATCGCGCAGGCGCTGAAGCCGCTCGGCTATTCGACCGGCCAATTCGGCAAGAACCACCTCGGTGACCGCGATGAATACCTGCCGGTAAAGCACGGCTTCGACGAATTTTTCGGCAATCTCTATCATCTCAACGCCGAGGAAGAGCCGGAGCAGCCGTATTATCCGAAGAACGACACGGCGTTCGTCAAGAGTAACTCGCCCCGCGGCGTGCTCAAGGCGTCTGCCGACGGCAAGATCGAAGACACCGGCCCGCTCAACAGGAAGCGGATGGAGACGATCGACGACGAAACCACCGCGGCTGCTATTGATTTCATGCAGCGGCAGGTCAGGGCTAACAAGCCGTTCTTCACCTGGATGAACACCACGCGTATGCATCTGTTCACCCATGTCCGCGAATCGATGCGAGGGAAGAGCGGCATGCCGGGCAACGAATATGCCGACGGCATGATCGAGCATGACGGCGACGTCGGTAAGTTGCTGAAGGCGATCGACGAACTCGGTATCGCCAACAACACGATCATCGTCTACACGACCGATAACGGGCCGAACCAATGGTCGTGGCCGGATGCGGCAACCACGCCGTTCCGCAGCGAGAAGGACACCAACTGGGAAGGCGCATTCCGCGTCCCCGCGATGGTTCGCTGGCCCGGTCGGATCAAGGCCGGCGAGGTATCGAATGAGATGGTCTCTGGCCTCGATTGGTTCCCGACGTTGCTTGCGGCGGCCGGTGATTCCGACATCAAGGATCGCCTTGTCAAGGGCGGCAACGTCGGCGGCAAGACCTTCAAGGTTCATCTCGACGGCTACAACCAGTTACCGTTCTTGACTGGCCAGTCGCCGAAGTCCGCACGCACTGAATTCCACTACTTCAATGATGACGGCGAGATGGTGGCCTATCGCTATAACGATTGGAAGGTCGTGTTCTGCGAACAGCGCAGGCCCGGCGGCTTCGAGGTGTGGTCCAATCCGTTCACTTGCCTGCGTGCGCCCAAGGTATTCAACCTGCGAATGGACCCCTTCGAGCGGGCGGACATCGTTTCCGACCAGTACTATGACTGGCTGGCCAAGAACGCCTACCTGCTGCAGTACGGCGTGTGGCGGGTGGCCCCGTTCCTGCAAACCTTCAAGGAGTATCCGCCGAGCCAGCGGTCCGCCAGCTTCAGCATCGACCAGATGGTCGACGCGCTGATGAAGAATCTGGACAAGACGGGTGCGAAATAGCGGACGCCGGTCCGCGCCACGCTTCAGGCGCGTGACGATGCGATCGACCGGCCGCCGCCCCTGGCGGCCGGGCAATTTTCGGTCCGATGAGTGAAATATGTCTGATCTCGTTGCAACCCCGCAGGCGGCGGTTAACTCCGAAAATCCGAAGCGTTCGACCGCGCGTGAAGGCTTGCTCGATCTGAAGGCGCGGATCGGGAAGTCCGTGCTGGGCCAGGACCACCTGGTCGAGAGCATGCTGATTGGTTTGCTCGCCAACGGCAACATGCTGATCGAAAGTCTGCCGGGCCTTGCGAAGACGCGCGCGGTCAAGACGCTGGCGAAAAACCTGGCTGCGGATCTGTCGCGCGTGCAGTTTACGCCCGATCTGCTGCCATCGGATGTGACCGGCGCCGAAATTTATGTGCAGACCGAGAAGGGTGGCCAGTTCCAGTTCCAGAAGGGTCCGATCTTCGCCAACCTGGTGCTGGCCGACGAGATCAACCGCGCGCCGGCCAAGGTCCAATCGGCGTTGCTCGAGGCGATGGAAGAGCGGCAGGTCACCGTTGCCGGCAAGACCTACAAGATGCCGGACCTCTTCATGGTGCTGGCGACCGAGAATCCGATCGAGCAGGAGGGCACTTATCCGCTGCCGGAAGCGCAACTGGACCGCTTCCTGATGCATGTCGTCATCACCTATCCGGATGAAGCGACGGAAGGCGAGATCATCAAGCTGAACCGTTCGGAGAACGCGCAGAAGAAAGAACACGCCGCGGATCTCGCTCCGGTCCCGCAGCAGGCCATTCTCGATGCCAGGGGCGAGATCGACGGTATCTTCGTCTCCGACCTCGCGCAGAAATACATCGTGGATATCGTCTATGCGACACGTTTCCCGGGCCGGTACGGCGATCCCCTGGGCAAGTGGATTCAGGTCGGCGCCAGCCCACGCGGAAGCCTGGCGCTCGATCGCTGCGCGCGCGTGCGCGCCTGGCTCGATGGCCAAGAATTCGTGACGCCCGACCATGTGCGCGCGGTCGTGCACGATTGCCTGCGCCATCGGCTGATACTCAGCTACGAGGCCATTTCCCAGGGTGTCAACGCCGACCAGGTGATCGACAAGATCACCGAGCTTGTCGCGGCCGCATGAGGGTGCCATGACTGACGGGATAGCCAGTGTGCCAGGTGTCTACGTCAGTCTCGACGATTTGCTCGCGCTTGAACACCGCGCACCCAACGTCTCCTTCAAGCCGCGACAGCCAGTGCACAGCCTGTTGTCCGGCCGCTTCGCCTCGCGCATGCGGGGGCGTGGTCTCAATTTCGAGGAGATCCGCGACTATCGCTCTGGCGATGACGTCCGTTCGATCGATTGGAAGGTGACGGCACGGCTGCAGCGGCCGCATGTGCGTGTCTTCAATGAGGAGCGGGACCGCCAAACCCTGCTGGTCGTGGATCAGCGGATGTCGATGTTCTTCGGCAGCCGTCGCGCCATGAAATCGGTAGCAGCGGCGGAAGCGGCCGCAATCGGCGCCTGGCGCGTTTTGAGTGCGGGCGACCGCGTTGGCGCCATCGTGTTCAACGACCGGGAGATCGTCGAACTCCGACCGCGGCGGAGCCGTTCGACGGTACTGCAAATCCTGACGGCCATCGTCGCCCATAATCGCTTGCTCGGTGTCAACAAAGGCATTTCCGCTTCGCCCGCCATGCTGAACAACGCGCTGGCGCAGGCCCAACGTCGAGCGCTGCACGATGCGGTCGTCATCGTCATCAGCGATTTCGACGGCGCCGATGACGAGACCCACAAGATGGTTGGCGAGATTGCGCGCCACAACGATGTCGTGGCGCTGCTGGTTCATGATCCACTGCAAAGCGAACTGCCGGCCTCGGCGAGCATGACCGTCACCGATGGCGAATTGCAGATTCATCTCGAAGTGGGGCGGGAAAGCGTTCGCAAGAGCATATTGCAGGTATCGCAGGACCGGCTCAAGGGCGTGCTGGCATGGACGCAGGAACTGCGTGTCCCCGTGTTGCCGCTCAGTTCTGCCGAGGACACCGCCCAACAGGTCCAGCGTCTGCTCGGCGCTTTGCCGGGTCGCGGCGGGCGAGGCGGCGGCTCTGGTGGAGGCCATGGTCAGATGGAGCGAGCCTTGGCTGATGCGCAGACCGATCCACTTTCGGGGTTGATCGACTTCCCGTTGCCGCAGGAAGTCAGTTTGTGGCCGCAGACCTGGCCGCTGCGCATCGCCCTCGTGCTGATTGCAGCAGGCGTACTCTGGGGAGGCTGGCGGTTCGTGCACCGCTTCTATGCCGACAAGTATCGGCGCGAGGCGCTGGCGGAACTGGAGCAAATACAGGCTGCCACGGATACTGCGCCAGATCAGGCGGCGACGCGGCTGAGCGTGCTGGTGCGCCGAACCGCACTCTGCGCGTTCTCGCGCGAGGCCGTTGCGCCGCTCGCTGGTCCTGCCTGGCTTGCGTTCCTCGACCGTAGTTATGAGGGAAAGGAATTCTCGGAAGGCGCGGGACGTTTGCTCGTCAGCGCGCCGTATCAACGCGTTTCGCCCGATAGCGATCAGATCGAGGCGCTGGCCGGGCTGGTTCGCCGCTGGATCAGGGGACATCATGCTTGAGTTCGCGTGGCCGTGGATGTTCGCTTTGCTGCCGCTGCCGATTTTGGCCTGGTGGTGGCTGCCGCCATATCGTGCGCGGCAGGCCTCGGTGCAGGTACCGTTCTTCGAGCGGCTGGCGGAAGCGACGGGTCAGACGCCGCAGCGCGGCGCTGTCGTGCTGCAGCGGCGGCGCATCCAAATGATCATTGCTGCGGCGATCTGGATGCTTCTCGTCACGGCGCTGGCGCGACCGCAATGGGTCGGCGATGCCGTGACGCGCGAGGTTTCCGCGCGCGACCTGATCCTGGCGATCGATATCTCCGGCTCGATGGAGCAGGCCGATTTCCGCACGGCTGATGGCGCGACGCTGACGCGCCTCGATGGTGTCAAACGCGTCGTGAACGAGTTTATTGCGCGGCGGCGAGGCGACCGTGTTGCGCTCATCCTGTTTGGCACCAGGGCCTATGTGCAGGTTCCGTTTACCCAAGATCTGCAAACCGCTGCGCAGCTGCTTGATCAGACCCAGGTCGGCATGGCCGGCCAGCAGACCGCCATTGGCGATACCATCGGCCTTGCGATCAAGACATTGGAAACCAGCACGGCGAAACAAAAGCTGCTGATCCTGCTCACCGACGGCAACGACACCGCAAGCCGCGTGCCGCCTGAACACGCGGCCGACATCGCCCACCAGAAAGGCGTCGTCGTTTACACCATCGGCGTCGGAGATCCAGCGGCGTCGGGCGAGAACCGCGTCGATCTTGGTGTGCTGCAATCGGTAGCGGCGATGACTGACGGCCGTTTCTTCCGCGCCGAGGACGGTGCGCAGTTGCAGGCGGTCTACACCGACATCGAACGGCTTGCACCCGCAAAACTGCAGACGCTGTCCTGGCGCCCGAAGCTGCCGCTGTTCCAGTGGCCGCTCGGTGCCGCCGTTGTCCTTGGATTGGCGTTGTGGCTTGGCCTCTGGCTGAGCGGCGAACGCACAGGAAAGGGAGCGCTCCGTCATGCCTGACGCTGCCATACCCTTTCATCTGCTGCGACCGCTGTGGTTGCTCGCGCTGGTACCGGTAGCGGCGATCTTTGCCATGCATCAATTCCTGATTCAAAACATCGTGGAAGTTCTAGGGGGCGGAACAATTCCTGACCTGATCGCTTAATGTGCACTACCGAATGGAAGCAACGTCCCCCCCGCGCTTCATTCGAGGAAATGTCGGCCCCAGTGCTCGCCCACCGGCACGCTGGGGCCGTTATCTTTGGAAGGCGAGGGCGCCAAGCTGCCACCGCGATTGCCACCGGACGGGCAAGTATAGAGCGATATTAGACGGTACGGCGCACGGGCGGAGTATGCAAAAGACCCAATAAAATGGGGCCTATCTGCATCACAAGGGATGGGCCGGGACTGCTCACAGCCCTTTAGCAAACCGCCGCCTTCAGCCACTCGGCCACAGCTCCGTAAGGGCGGATATGCCCGACGCGGGGGCGGGCCGCAAGCGGCAGATTCAGGTTACGCCGGGGCCATTTAAGGACGCTGCCGCCTACTGGCGCGCGCGGTACGCCAATTCGCATCTGGCGGCGCCGGTTTGAGAGCTTCCTGGCGGCCTTCTGGAGCCCCGTGCGGCCAGGCGGCGTCCATACAATAAAGCCGGCCTTGGGCTCATTTCGCGCGTGTGCTGGCTTTGACGTCTTCAAAAGGCGGGATCCGTTCATTCAGGCGACACGCTGTCAGCGTTTCGGCGCCGCTCACCGCGGGTTCGGATGAGACGGGTTGCCCGCAAAGGCAAAGGCGCGTTTCGGCCGCCGGTAGTAGGAACATCTGCAATCCTGGGAGCGGTTTCGCAGAGCCATTTGTGGCCGGACCCGGTCCGGTAAAGGAGCACCGTGGCCCCATTAGCCTTTTTATGGCTGCGATTAGATATATGGTGGCGAACGGGCATTGCGGCGGTCATTTCGCCGATCCTCATTTCACCACGAGTGTGACGGCCTGACGGGGATTCGGTGATTTTGGACGCTCGATTCGACGCCGCCACATGCCCGGAAAGGGAAAACCGTTCGCCGGCCGGCCACCAGCAACAAATCGTGGGTCAAATGGAACTTTCAAAAAATATCTATTTGAAACAATTGGTTACGAAGAAAGTCTGATCACGTCTGCGTGTTATTTGTGCAACACCCTTTGGAAAAGGCGCTGAGTCATGCGTCTGGAAGCGGTTCCTTTGTTGCGTGTGCAGAAGTCCTCGGTAATTGTGATCTCGCGACGGAGGGGGGCATCCCGAGGTCGTCCCGTTAGGTGGTTCGCTTAAGTCCCTCGCGTTCATGCGGGAGTGTCCGAAGGCGCGAAGCGACTAAGCGGGTTTCAAGGGATTAAGGGAACCAACCTTAGGGTGTTTGCACCCGGCGGATCCGGAACCTTCCCTACAGAGCAACTTGGAGGTTTATCATGAAGATGGTTAAGAGCCTTATTCTCGGCTCAGCGGCGGGTCTGATCGCCGTGAGTGGAGCACAGGCTGCCGATCTTCCCGTCAAGGCCAAAGCGGTCGAGTACGTGAGGATCTGCTCCCTGTACGGTGCTGGTTTCTACTACATCCCCGGCACGGACACCTGCATCAAGCTGGGTGGTTATCTGCGCGTTGAAACGGCGTTCAACGCCTCGGTTTACAATGGTGCGTATTCCGCACAGCTGGGCGCGCAAAATCGCCTTTCGAACTATTTCACCACTCGTTCCCGTCAGGACCTGAACATCGATACGCGTACTGCGACCGAATACGGCGTCGTCCGCACGTATTTCGATGCGACGTTCTCCTGGACCACAGGCACCTATGCCGGTACCGGTGCTGGCGGCACCTTCTATTCTGCGGCTGCCCAGTCGGGTGGTTTTGGTGGCGTTGGTAACCCGTCTGACGGTGGTATCGCTGGCGGTTCGCTGGGCGTCTACCATGCGTTCATCCAGTTCGCTGGGTTCACGATGGGTAAGACGATCTCCCAGTTCGACGCTCCCTGGGTCAACTATCCCGCCAACAATTTCGACGGTCTCGTCGGCGGCAGCGGACAGGTCACTGGCGTCAACCAGTTCACCTACACCGCTCAATTCGGCAACGGCGTGTCGGGCACCATTTCGCTTCAGGATCCGACTGCTCACACCCAGAGCAATCTGATCAACGCAAGTGCCGGTCTCTTTACCGGTCCGGGCTTCGCTGGCGGTAGCTATGGCGCCAGCGGCTTCGGTGGAACAAGGGCTCCCGACATCATCGGCGTGCTCAAGGTCGATCAGGCTTGGGGTCTGTTCCAGTTGTCGGCCGTTGCGCATAACAACCACGCTGCCTACTACGGCGGCACTGAAGTGACTGGTCATCCCAGCGACGTGTGGGGTTGGGCTGTTCAGGGTGCCTTGCAGATCAAGAACCTCCCGACTGGAGCGGGTGACACTCTGAACTTGCAAGCTGTCTACACGGATGGTGCGACCCGTTACAACCTGCAGAGCTTGGTTGGTCAGAACTTCGCGATGTACGGCGGCACCGGCGTGCCGGGCGCCTACCAGAGCGTTGGCCTCGCTGCTGCTGCTGACGGCATCTACGCGGCTGGAACCGGCATCGACACGGTTCAGACCTGGGGCTTCCGCGGTGGTTACAACCACAATTGGGATCCCTACTGGAGCACGGGTCTCTATGGTGCTTACGCTGCGGTGAACTACAAAGCCGCTGGCGCCGCTCTGATCTGCGGCGCTCTCGGAGGCTTCGGTGCGGTCACCGCTGGTGTCACCACCTGTAACCCGGACTTCAACATCGCTCAGGCGGGTATCATCACTCGCTGGACGCCTGTGAAGGGCCTGACGTTCTCGGCAGATGTCACCTGGACTCGTCTTGACCAGAAGCACGCTGGAACGATTGCGCCCGGAGCGGTTGCGGGCACGGCCAAGCCGGCAGCTGTGTACGAGCTGAGGGACCAGAACACCGTCAGCGCGCTTATCCGCGCTCAGCGCAACTTCTAATCGAGTTCGTCTGATCAACGTTTAGCTGAAGCCCCGGCGGGAAACTGCCGGGGTTTTTGCTTTGCTGTACGTGCCGAGCGCAAAAAGCAGTTCGCGAGCCAAGGTGCGGGGGCTGTTTTTTGGCCGCTTCTCTAAACCGCTTTGGCCCTCTAGCCGTTCTGGGCGGATCAATATGAAAGAGGCCGGAAGAGCTCAATTGAAGAGCTTGCGAAGCTTTTTGAGGATTGCCCTTAGAGCGTACTCCTCAGCGATCCGCCGCGCCTGTTCCGTGCGGGAAGGCTTGCTCGGCTCACGCCCTGAGGTCGGTTCGTCTTCTTGCGGCATTACGTAGCCTTCAGCTTAACATCGGCTCACCGCTATCTACGCGGACCGCCGCTTTTCGTGGGTTGATCTAGATCAAGGATGGTCGTTGATGTCCTGCGGCGACAGTTGGTCCGCGTCATCGAGTTTGACCGCTGGGTCGCCCTGCATCAAACTGCCTTTTGCAAACTCAATCAGTTTTAACCGGGGGCGTGCATGAAGCAAATAATTACGGCGGCAGCAATTTCGTTTTTCGCCGTCGGATCGTCATTAGCTCTGGCTCAAAGTGGGCCAATGATGGGAAGAGACACTAGCAAAACAGGTGCAATTCCGCCCAACGCAGGCGCGAGTGCGCCCATCGCGGTCGATCCAAAAGCCAAAAAGCCAAGCCCCATGGCAGGCGCGGATACCACCAAAACAGGCGCAGCTCCGCCCAACGCAGGCGCTAGTGCGTCCATCGCGGTCGATCCAAAAGCCAAAAAGCCAAGCCCCATGGCAGGCGCAGATACCACCAAAACAGGCGCAGCTCCGCCCAACGCAGGCGCCAGTGCACCCATCGCGTCCGCTCCCAAGAAAAAGTAGAGAAAGCAGCGTCTGAAGGCCCCATTCCGACGGGGCTTTCTATGTTTGAGGGACGTGCGGCAGCGGCGTCAGCCAGATTTCCGACATAGCCTGATTTTCGCTATCCCCCGAAGGTTTAGATCTGGGAGTCAAAGGCGCTGGTACCCCGCTGATCTGCGGTGCTCTCGGAACCTTTGGGGCGGTCACCGCTGGTATCACCACCTGTAACCCGAACTTCAACGTCGCTCAGGCGGGTGTGATCACTCGCTGGACCCCGTGTGGCAGACGTATTGGAGGCGGGTGAGGGCTGCGGATCAGAATTGGCCGTGGAAAAACAGAGCAGGGGGCGAAGCGCTTTCGATCGCCACTCCTCGGGGAGACATCAATTGCCCAGTAATGGCATGAGCCTGGCTGGTCGCCACGAAGATTGAGACAGGCCAATCTTTCGGCCGATCGATAAGGCGGGGACGGTGCGGCCCCTCACGTCTTAGACGCCGTGCGGTTGCCAATATGCGGAACGGGCCGCTTCGACGTGAAGACCTATTCAGGAGACTCACTCCGTGCCGGCTTTTTTTCATCGGCCGCAGCAAACCGGGCGAACATCTTCAAGATGATGGATCAGTCGGTTCACACGTCTGTCGAGACCATGCGGGGCTATGTGCGGGACAGGGAGTTGTTTCAAGATCATGCGGGCGCCGGCTGCTTTGATCAAAGTGCTAAGTATGCAGGAGATGATTATGGGATTCGAACACTGACGAGAGTCCTTCGGTACTACGAGAGGGTCCGCGAACAAGCCGAGGGCGGACGCACAAAAGCCATTTCACAGCGAGCCTGAACGTACGCGCACGAGCGGACAAATTACGCGAGGAAAAAGCTTGGGGCGACCGGCTGTCCATCTCACAACATCGAGACGTCCCAACGGCCTCGGCGCCCTCTCCTAAACGCTGGGACCGTTGCTTTAGAAGACTTCGCAAATCCCCATCAAATCTCCGCTAAGCTGCAAAGTGCCATACCGGCCGACGACTTTCGCACTCCGCATGTCCGCCTCCCTCGTCCAGATGAAAGACTTTTATATGCTGGGCCAGCCCATCGGAGCCAAAGGCCAAATTGAGTTCTTGCGTCAGGCGATCGATGTTTTGCGTCGAGGTCGTTTAGCGGGAGTAGACGGCTGCGGCTTCACGAGCAATTCGACACCGAGTACTGCAAGAAGCTTTAAGATCCCTCCAAGCCTTGGGTCCTTGTCGCGCTCGAATCTGTGGTAGAGGCTCGCCCGATTTAGCCCAACCTTTTTCGCGAGGACCGTGACATTCTGGGCCCGGACTACATTGCTCATTGCGCGTAAGACGAAGGCGAGATCTTTTTTTGCGAACGCTTCGTTGAGATGTTGGGCAATCATTTCCGGATCATCGCGGTACTTTTCAACATTATCGCGATAGTTTTTAGCCTCGGAGGCTCGTCTGGCCATCGGTCGTCTCCTCAATATGCCGATTTTTAGAGTGATGCACTGATTTAATGAAGCTAGCGACTATGTTCCAGCCGTCTTCACCGAGCATCGCCGGGAACGCGCTTGTGTCCTGAAAAATGCCGTGCGTGAGGCGGGCCTGCCGCTGCCAACGCAAGCAACCAGTGGACGGGTCACGACCTCGAAATCGAGTAGTCGCAAGCTGGGATGCCGTGGTTCCCTGTGGTCAAAGCACGCTTGAAATCTCGGAGATGACGTGCGGCGGTCGCCGCGGAACAGTGCGCGGACGTCGCCTCGTCGTCTTACCAGTTACGCTGGGCGCGGAAGGCGAGTGACAATGTGCCCTGGTCCTTGAGTTCGTACAGGGCTGCCGGCTTGACACTGACGGCTGGCAAGGCGGCGACGCCGGAATATTGCTGATCGACATGCGTGTACATCAGCTCACCCGTGAAAGTGAGGTTCTTCACGGGGGACCAGCGCGTGTTGGTGCCGATCTGCGCGACGTTGAAGTTCGGATTGCAGGTCGAGCCGGGAGTCAGGAAGGTGGTGACGGTGGCGCAGATATAACCTCTTGCCGTGGCATTGTAGCTGACCGACGTGTAGGAGCCGAACAGCGCTGAATTCCACTGGCTGTTCCAGTTGTGCGTGTAACCAGTACGAAAGCCCCACAGTTTGGTCGTCTCGATCCCATTGCCGGTCGTGAAAATGCCGTCAGAAACGCCGCCAATAGTCAGGCTTTGGTAGACACCCGCCAAGCCGCTGCTGCCGTACAGGGCGACCGTGGGTGCGACCAAGCTCTGCCAAACGTAACGGCTCGCACCATCCGAATAGCCAACTGAAATATCGATGTCGTCTCCCGGGCCAGTCGGCAGGTTCTTGATCGTCAAGGCCAGCTGACCAGCCCAGCCCCATTTGTCGCTGGGATGGCCTGAAGTTTCTGTTCCGCCGTAATAGGCCGCGTGGATGTTGTGCGCGGCCACCGAGGCCTGGAACATGCCCCAGGCCTGCTCGACGCGAAGCATGCCGACGATGTCGGGAGCCCGTGTGCCACCGAAAGCATTGGCGCCATACCCGCCGGCCTCGAAGTTGGCCGCGGTGAGGCTGGACGCGTTCCACAGATTGGTCTGGTAATAGGTGACCTGATCCTGCAGCGAAACCGTACCGCTGATGCCCTGACCGAAATCGGCCGTATAGGAAAACTGGTTCACGCCGGTTTGATCGGAGTGGCCGCCGAGGAGCGCATCAGTGATGTTGGCGGGATAGCCGGCGAATGGTGCGTCAAATTGGGATATTGCCCTGCCGATCGTGAAGCCGGCGAACTGGATAAACGCGAAGTTGAGGGCGAACGAACCGCCGGAAAGTCCACCGTCGGAGGGATTGCCAACGCCACCGAGGCCACCGGCCTGGGCAGCCGCAGAGTAAACGGTGCCGCCAGCGCCTGTGGCGGCATAGGTACCCGAGGTCCAGGAGAAATTCGCATCGAAGTAGGTACGGACCACGCCGTATTCGGTCGCGGTGCGGGTGTCGACGTTGAGGTTTTCGCGGGCGCGAGCGAAATAATAGTTGCTCAGCCGGCTTTTTTGACCCGCCAGGCCACTCCAGGCCGGGGTGCCCTGAATACCGCCGCCGTTGAAGGTGACATCGGCGCGCAGGTAACCGCCGATCTTGATGCAGGTGTCGGTACCCGGGATGAAGTAGAAGCCGTTTCCATAGAGGGAGCAGATCCTGACATATTCGACCGCCTTGGCCTTGACCGGAAGGTCCGCTGCCTGGCCTCCGCTCAAGGCGACAAGACATGCTGCTGTGCAGAGCACCGCGCTGTTGATTATCTTCATGGTCCGCTTTCCCTGCTCTTTCGGAAGCAGCCTTCGTCAGGCCGAGCTCCGCAACGATCCGCTAATTTAGCGCTCAGCATCTACGTAACGATCTTCGCAACGCAATGACGGGACATCCGGCAGATGTTTCTTCGGACTTTTTTCTTGGCGACTGTCACGCGAAAGGCACACAGACCGGCTGGTCTCTAAATGGAATTACTGGTCCGCGTTGCTTGCATTGCTGTCATCCCGGTGTCTTGTGATCTCGCGACGGAGTACCGCCAAGTGATTGTTTGAGGGGCTTTCGCAAAAAGCGTTTGAGACCCGTTCTCTGGCGATCCCCTCTAATCTTCTCCCTGTTCCTGTGGTCAGGCTGGGACCTGCTGCCCCCGGCGACCCGACTTCCGCCAGACCGGACATCACCGGCTAGGTAGGTAAAGTCGGTTTCGTGCCAGGAGCAGCGGCTTCGGTAGCGACCTGCGTGACCTCGATCGTCGGATGGATCGGCTCAATGACCAAGTTCCGGATTGTCGTGACCGGACGCGACCTCCGCGCCGGTTTCGTGTCACTATCACCGTAGCGAATGCTCCGCTGAGACCGGTTGTCGCTCAGGCGCCGGGACGAGCCGTTCAGTCGCTAATCTTGTCATCGTCTAGCAGGGCAATTTCGCGGGGCGCTCTGGATTGTGGCACTTGTTGGAGCGCGGAGAGGGCGCTCGGAATGGTCACGGCCGAGCTTGGACTGCAACTCTACAAGGTCCATAAAGACGTCAGCCTGGCGCCGCAATTCGTCGGCGATCATCGGTGGCTGGCTCGCTATAGTCGAAATGACAGTAACCCGGACGCCGCGACGCTGGACCGCCTCCACGAGCGAGCGGAAGTCTCCGTCACCGGAGAATAAAAACATCTCGTCAACTTGGTCGGCAAGCTCCATGGCATTGACGGCAAGTTCGATGTCCATGTTTCCCTTCACTTTGCGGCGACCACTCGCGTCAACAAATTCCTTGGTCGCCTTGGTGACGACGGTGAAACCGTTGTAGCTGAGCCAATCTGTCAACGGGCGGATCGAGGAATACTCCTGATCTTCGACGATTGCCGTGTAGTAGAACGCGCGCAGTAAGACACCGCGCCCATCAAATTCCTTGAGGAGGCGCTTGTAGTCGATGTCGAAGCCGAGCGTTCTCGCCGTCGAATGCAAGTTTGCGCCATCAATAAAGAGCGCGATGCGGTTAGATTGGATGGACATCTGATGTCGACCAGCACTCGTTTGCTAACAGCTGCGAAAGCGAAATTACACCGCGCGCTCTGCTTGGATTAAAAACAAATTTCTAAAGCGCCGCTGTGAGGCAAGACGGTTTAGTCGACCTACAAGTTATACCTAATAACTTTAAGGTTCAAATATTTTTTTGTCGTCTAGACGATGGAAGAAATGTTCCACAATTAATCGCGCGTAATATAAAAATATGCTGTAAGGCCTTGAACCTACAAGGAGAACCGGCCGACCCATGTACAGGGACCTAAATGATCGTAATGCTGCCTCACCTGCCTGTGTTTGAAGTGCGCCTAAAAAGGCGTGGTCGTCGATGGAGGTGGACTGTTTGTACCGCCGACGGGCGGGTAGTGATGGAGGGTTCTGAAAGCCGTCGAATTGCCGCCAGCTACAAAGCCAATAGAGCCATCTTCCTGATGTTGCTGTGCGTTCCTTCCTCCGATGTCCAACCGCGCGATGGTAAAGTTGCAATGCGGCACACCTATTCGGATGACTCTCGCTCCAACATTTAGACCGTGTCTCACGCGAAATCTTGGGGCCTATTGTCCTGCGAGCCGGTCTTCAGGTGAACCAGGGAGTGCATGAAGCGATCCTCCGGCGCGTAAAGCACTTGATGGTATGTGGGCGCCCCTGTAGTAGCGGGGCTCGCCCCAGGGGCGATATTGGACCACGGTCCAATATCTTGCAGAAGTTCGCGCTCTTAAGCTTGAGCGTATGTTGCGTTTTTTGAGGTTATTCCGCTTGCGATGCGCCGCGCTTCTTTCCGGCAAGCTACGGTTGGCGTATCGTCCAAGTCGCTCCGCCTGATCTTAGCGAGCGCTCGTTAATGTCCGCCATCCGAGAGAAGCAGGTAAACCCGGGGAGGCGAAGTCTTCGTCAAATGAAAGGTCGCGCCGATGGGTACGAATGCCGGTGTTGGGATGAGCCATCATCGAAATCCTAAGGTAGCCGGGCGCGAGGCCGCCGAAAGAGCATTGGCGGCAGCCGGGATCGACCGACCCGACTTCGTCTTTATGTTTGCTTCCGTCGGATACGAACAGCGCGCACTCTTAGATGCCGTCCGCGTAGCCACCGGTGGTGCTCCACTGGCCGGCGGGTCTGGCGGGGGAGTCATCGCAGGTTTGGAAGCCGACGAGTCGAACTTCTCAGTAGCTGTGATGACGATCAGCTCCGACGAATTGAATTTCAAGAACGCAATGGCCTCCGGCCTCAAGGCTAATTCGGAAGCAGCGGGAAGAACCATCGCCCAGAGCTTAGCTTGCGAGGTGCAGCCTGACACGCTTGGGCTGATTATGCTCGGCGACGGCTTAACCCTGAATTTTGACCGCTTCGCTGCAGGCCTCAAGAGTGAATTGCAGCTTGATCGTCACCTGCCTTTGTTTGGGGGTACCTCGGCCGACAACATGGAGTTTAAACAAACTTACCAATACTGCGACGATCAGATCACATCCGACGGTGTCGCCTGCGTTCTGCTGTCGGGATCTGCCCGGCTTGCTTGGTCGGTTAACCACGGTTGCCTTCCCATCGGCGGCGAACGGAAGGTAACTCGCTGCTCCGGCAATGTCATCTACGAGATTGACGGTATGCCGGTTCTCGACGTCCTAAAGGAATATCTCGTCGGTGATGAGATCGACAATTGGAGTAAGGCGGTTCTGAGCCTCTGCATGGCATTCAAAGCGCCCGAACAGATCAAGGGCTACGACGACTACTTGATCCGCTTCATGCCGACAAAAGATGACAAGGCCGGCTCAATCACAATTCCGACCGAAGTTGAAGAGGGCACGAGCATCTGGATGAGCCGGCGCGACCACGAAAAGATATCGGCCGGCGTCGAACGCATTGGCGAAGAAATCAAGTCGACATTAGGTAATAACGCGCCGAAGATGGTGTTTCAGTTCGACTGCATAGGACGCGGGAAAGCCGTGTTCCGCGACCAGCAAAAAAGCCAAATACTAGAAAAGCTTCAGCAAAAAATTGGGCCCACCGTGCCATGGATAGGTCTCTACACCTATGGAGAGATTGGTCCGATAGGAGGGCGCGACTATTTCCATAACTACACCGCTGTAGTATTAGCAGTATACTGAGTTAGCCAATGTCCAGTACCGCTATACTTCCGCGTTTGATGGAAAGACCGTAGCGTGAGTGAGATTGATCGGCTTCGGGTCGAAAACCAGCGCCTCTCGGATGAGGTCAAGCGCCTGGTGACAACCGAGGTTCAGCTCTACGAAGTGCAAGAGCATCTCGATGGCCAGATGAGCGCGTATCGCCATCTCTATGAGCTTGGTAAGAAATTCAACACAACCGTCGACCTCACTACGATCCTGCAGCTCGCCGCCAAATTCGTTTTATACGAACTCAATTTCGAGCGCTGCCTCTTTCTTCTGAAGCAATCCGGCGCGAACAGCTTCTCCATCGAGACGATGGATGGTTACTATGACGATGCCGAGAGTACCGTCATCGCGAGGCTGGCACTCCCCACCGCCTCATTGGCGCTCGCACCACTATATGCCGGCGTTGAACGGGTACTGTGTTTGCCCGATTGCCGCCGCAGCGAGCTAACCTCGCTGCGACGTCTCATTGGTATGGACGAGTACGTCGTCTTGCCGTTGGGCGGGGAACCGAAAAACCCAATTCGCTTGCTGGTCGCGGGAAATACAGCGGGGCAAGCGCCTTATCAGCGCCGGGTTGTCCAAGAAGGCGAGGCGCTACTCGGGCTAGCCAACCTGGCAAGCCAGACCTCTACCGCGATTAACAACGCGAACTTCTACCAAGCGCTCGAATGGGAGCGGCAGTCACTCGAAGAGAAAGTCCGCGAACGCACACGGGAACTCTCGCGATCGCTGGAAGAATTGCGCGCGGCGCAGGATCGGCTAATCCAAACCGAAAAACTTGCCTCCCTAGGGCAACTCACCGCCGGCATCGCCCACGAAATCAAGAACCCGCTTAATTTCATCAATAATTTTTCCGCCCTGTCGGCGGAGCTGGTCGACGAACTAGGCGAGGTCCTCAAACCTGCGCCATTGAACGACCTGATGCGCCAAGAAACTGGCGAAATCGCAAAGCTGCTAAAGGGCAATCTTGAAAAAGTAGTGCAGCACGGCAAGCGCGCCGACTCGATCGTCAGGAATATGCTCATGCACTCGCGCGATGGCTCGGGTGACCGGCGCACTGTCGACATCAATGCCCTGGTTGGCGAGAGTCTCAAGCTCGCATACCATGGCGCCCGCGCCGAGAAGCGGATTATTCAGATTAGGCTGGAGCAGGATTTCGATCCGGCCGCCGGCGAAGCTGAGCTGCTGCCGCAGGAGATCACACGCGTGCTGCTCAACCTGATCTCGAACGGTTTCTATGCGGCAATGAAACGCAAGGCGGAAGATGACCTTGAGGGTTATGAGCCTGCGCTTACCGCCGCGACCAGAAACCTCGGTGACCGCGTCGAAATCCGGATTCGCGACAATGGCGCGGGCATTCCTTCCGAGGTGAGGGAGAAGATGTTCAACCCATTCTTCACTACCAAGCCGCCGGGCGAAGGGACCGGTCTCGGGCTTTCGTTGAGCTTCGACATCGTTGTCAAGCAACATGCCGGATTGATTGAGGTTGACACTCAACTCGGCAAATTCACTGAATTCAGGGTCATCCTTCCGCGCTCCGCCCCCGCGGGCAAAGCTGAGGCACATACATGAAGCCTCTTATACTCGTGGTCGATGATGAACCCGACGTCGAAGATTTATTTCGCCAGCAATTCCGACGCGACATCCGTGCCGGCCGCTTTACAATGGAGTTTGTTAAGTCGGGAGATAGCGCCCTTAAGAAAATTGGTGATGCTAATGCGGTGCCTTTGATGCTGATTTTGTCCGACGTCAATATGCCCGGTATGAGCGGGCTTGAACTCCTACCAAAAGCGAAAGCGTCACGACCGGATGTTCCGGTGATCATGATCACGGCCTACGGCGATGGCGACACCAGACGAATAGCTTTGGAAGGAGGTGCAGAGGCCTTATTGACTAAACCAATCGACTTCACGGCGCTCCGTAGCGAAATAGATGGGCGACTTAAAGCCTAAGCAGTAGGTGGTTTGCCATGACCGTTTTGGGTCGAGGCTTTTAGGCAGGCGGATCGCCGGGCCTCCATCGCTTCACACGCGTTGGTTTCAG
The DNA here is from genome assembly GCF_018130105.1 of Bradyrhizobium sp. AUGA SZCCT0160. NCBI lineage: Bacteria > Pseudomonadati > Pseudomonadota > Alphaproteobacteria > Hyphomicrobiales > Nitrobacteraceae > Bradyrhizobium > Bradyrhizobium sp. AUGA SZCCT0160. The sequence goes on along the minus strand of NZ_JAFCMD010000008.1, from coordinate 262,053 downwards.
CTCTGGCAAAGAAAACCGTTCGCTTCGCGGATGAGCGCTTCGCCGGCGGCGCGCTTTCAATCGCGCTTGCAGCCAGGATGTTCGTCATCGCGCGAGTTCTTTCTTGAGCGGAAGGAGAGCGGAGTAGGGTGGAGTTCGGCGCATAGTTTTGCCGTTTTCTAAGTCAGCGCCGGCATCGTAAAGCGGAATGTCCGCGAACAAAGTCACATTCCTCGCTGCTTGGCTCTCCGCCTATTGGGTAGTGGGTCATATTGATTGCGGCGGGGTTTGGCCTGGTATGTTGACAATTTCCACCGCATATTGGGGGATGACGAACGGCACGGTAATCACCGTCCATTTTTCCTGCGCATGTGGGATGCACTATACTGCATCCCAAGTGCAGATGCCCGAAAGGCGAGAAGGGCGCTTTCATTGCGGACGGCTGCAAACAAATTGTCAATGAATGGGCTGGTCATTATCACCTTTTTGATTGGAAACGCGTCATCGCCCAGCCGGGGAGGCCGGGGAGAAGATATGACACCCATACGCCCCGCGACCCCAACCAGTTCGCGAGTCGGTCATAGACATTGCGAGGGAGGATAAGCCTGACCGGACCCTACGCCAGAAGAGCAGGGTACGGGCGGTAATAGGGAGCGCCAAAGGCGGCCGCAACATAAGCAGCCGCGCGCACAGCGCCGGCATACATCGCGCCGCGGAAATCGGAGCGCGGGCGCCCCCCAAAAGACAGCGGCGTGAGCGGCCGGCCGATTGTCGATAAAAACCGCCGCCGGTCCGTCTCCACCGGCGAGATCGCCCTCTAGAATTTGAACGCTGAAACTTGTCGCCCTCAAGCTTCGGATTTCAGTCCAACCACCGCATCCTGACCGAACCCTCCTTGCTCAGGACGGACGGAGACCGTTGCATCGGCGGGTTCTTGGCGAAACTATCGTCACCTGAGACCCAATCAGCAATCACATCGGCGGTGGGCTGGTGTCCCGCGGCGCGAACGGGCGATCGGCAAAATTGATCGAACTCAGCGTCACGCCGGTCAGCACCAGAGTTTCTCCTTGGAGGGGTTGCACCGCGCGAATTGAATACGAATAGCGACGGCACGATCTCGGGCTTGGCAGCGGCGGTCGGGGTACCGATCGTTTTCATGGAGGTCGATGGCGCATTTTGGCCGAAGGCCGCCGGCCGGAGAGCACGGTCAGGCCGAATAAGACCGCCACTATGGTCTTCATATCTGCTTCTCCGGTCGGAATCGTTTTGCATATGAATTGCCGCTAGGCTGGCTAATCAAAAGCGAAGATCCGATTCCAATCCTTCTTCATGTCGACCACCGTCCAATTGTTCACCTTCGCCGCATCGAGCGCCACGTCCAGCTTGCCGAAGTGAGAATGGCGATCGTAGGCATATTCCCGCACCTCGTCGGTATGATGAACGATCAGACCGAACCGCGAACCACTGGCGCCGAGCGTCGACCATTGCAGCATTTCGAGATCGCCATCGGAATTACCGAAGGCGGCGATCGGACGGCGGCCGATGTGCTCGTTGATGCCAACCGGTTTTCCGGCCTTGTCGTCGATGAAGTTGATGTCGGGCAGCCGGAAAAGGGTTGGCGCACCGTCCTTCATTTCAAATCGGGTCTTGATCGACGAACCGATCACCTGCTCCGGCGGCACGCCGTAGATCCGCTCGGTCCACGGCCGCATGAACTCAATTCCGCCGCCCGACGCGATGAAGGTTTTGAAACCGCTGGCGCGCAGGTAGGCGAGCAGTTCCAGCATCGGCTGGTAGACCAGTTCGGTATAGGGTCGTTTGAAGCGATGATCGCGCGTGGTCGCGAGCCAGTCCGAGGAGATCTTTTCGAACTCTGCCGTCGTCATGCCGGCATGAGTTACCGCCACTAGTTCAACCAGTCCTTTTTCGCCTGATGCCGCGAGTGCCTTGAAATCGTTGTCCAGCACCGCCGCGAAAGGCTGCTTGGTCTTCCATTCCGGATGCATGGGCGCCATCGCCTTCACGCGGTCCAGTATGAAGGCCAGTTGCACGTACATCGGCTGCTCGACCCAGAGCGTTCCGTCATTGTCGAAGGTCGCGATGCGCTTGTCGGCCGCTACGAAGTCGGGCCCGCCTTGCGTCGTGACGCGCGCGACGAAGTTGAGGATCGAGGCCTTTGTCGCGCCATCGTTCCAAGAGGGCAGCGGGTCGGATCGTGCCTGCGCCGATGCGAAACGAGACGAAGCAGAAAGGAGAGGGAGGATTGCGAGCGAAGTGAGCAGAAATCGACGATCAAGAAGGGGAAACCGAGATGCAGACATGATAAAGGTCCCTTTGGACATTAACGACGACGGGGCCATCAGGCACTAGCCGGCTGCCAGTTGCCGATTGAGCTTGATGCCTTGCTACAGTTCGCGCTGCATACGTTATGGAAGGAGCCTATCGCGGAATATTGGACCCTGGTCCAATATCGTACCCCACGCATGCTTATCTACCGCGCATAGTTGGCCGTGATCTCGGGCGAGACGAAATTTAACAAAGCGCGAATTGGCAATACGGGGGTACCGGCTATCTCGTCTTCACCCATACATCCATCTGGAGGCAGGTTTGCAGGCTGACGTAGCTCGGCGTGCCTCCAATGCTCTCTTGGGAGACGCAACTCGTTCTGCTGGATGGGGCGAATTTTGGCCATTGGCTTCCGAGCTGCTGCCGGGCCGCCGTTTCATCGTTTATGCAGGACTTCAGCGATTGGACGTCGCTAAGTCCGGCCGTTGCGGCAAGGTCGAGCTTGCAGCTCCGAACAATGTCGAACGTCGGAACGCGATCGGCAACGGTGACGACGAGTTGCGAGCTCAAGGCGATCATCGAAATTGAAAGAGGCATTTTTATATCTCCATTCGTTATGGTTTCGTTCAAGGAGAGCTATCTCGAACCAAACGTTAAAGCTCCTCGCGAGGAACGTTGATTGCTCGATCTATAGCGGCAAGTAAGGTGCTATCCTGAAGGGGCTTCAAGAGAAGATCCGCCAATCGAAGGTTTTCCTGGTGCGCCGCGTCGTGGTGAGCCGTGACCATGATCGTCGGGATGCCGTAGCCATTACGTATTAAATGCTCTTGGAGTGCTTGCCCGCCCATAACCGGCATCTGGAGATCGACAATCAGGCATCTGGGAAGTCCATCGGACAAGGAAGCAAGGAACTCTTTTCCAGATCCGTATGTGTGAACCTTATAGGCGTGGGATCGCAACAGCCTGCTCAACGCCTTGAGCACGGCTGGATCATCGTCGACCACAGCAATCCAGGAAGAAACCTCCGCCATAGAGGAACATTGCGCCCTGTTTGCTCGGCGGTCGAGTTGACCCTTGGGCCAATAGACCCGGATTGCTATTTTGCGATCCCTGCCTTTTCAGCCAGGCGGACCAGGTCGGCAATGCCTCGAACGCCGAGCTTTTCCATCACCCTGCCGCGGTGCACCTTGATCGTCTTTTCGGCTGTACCAAGATCGCCGGCAATTTGCTTGTTGAGCCGGCCGGCGACCACGTGTCCGAGTACTTCCCGTTCTCGCGGGGTCAGCGAGCTGATCATCGCCTGGATTGAGTCCAGTTCAGAGTCAGCCCGTCGTTGCTCCCCGTCCCGGGTTTTTGCGCGCTGGATTGCTTCAAGCAGATCCGTTTCCTTGACCGGCTTGGTCAAAAAATCCAGCGCGCCTGCCTTCATGGCGCGTACACTGGTTGGAACGTCGCCTTTGCCAGTAATGAATATCACTGGTCGGTGCGAGCCTTGAGCAGTCAGCGCTTGTTGCAGGCCGAGACCATTCAGTCCCGGCATAGCAACGTCGAGTACTGCGCAACCAGATGCCGCGGGGTCGTGTTGCAGGAGGAATTCTTGCGGAGATGAATAGGCCTGAACTTCATACCCCTTGGTGCGAAGCAATCGCGACAGTCCTTTCCGCACACCGGCATCGTCATCGACCAAATAGACAGTAAATTCATCTGTCATGACGTCGTAGCCTCCCAGCTCGGTAGCAAAAGCACTGCGATCGCGCCCCCGCTCGCTTCGTTCATAACCGTAAGCTGCCCGCCATGTGCCTCTACGATGGCCGAGCAGATCGCGAGTCCAAGACCGAGGCCGTGTTCCTTTGTAGTATAAAATGGTTCGAATAAACGTCCATTTTCCAAAGGACCAATGCCGTGCCCTCGATCCTTTACGCACACCTCAACCGATCCGCTCTCCATCCCGCGGGTTGAAATCAGAATATGTCGCTGATCGACCGGGATCGCGGCCATAGCATCCATTCCGTTCATGACAAGATTAAGCAGAACTTGCTGCAATTGAACGGAATCTCCCGTTGTCAGGAACAGCCTGTTCTCAAGGTCGAACCTTATGCTGATTTCCCGGCCGATCAGTTCGCTGTGGAGCAGGGCCGCGGTCGAACGGACAAGGTCATTGATGTTGACCGATTCTAGCTTTCGCTCGCCTTTTTTAAGGAGATGACGGAGTCGCTGTATCACTTCTCCGGCGCGGTTGTCTTCGTGAACGATGTCCTGAAGAGCATCCCGGATTTCTTCGAGATCCGGCGATTTTTGTCTCAACAAGTTCAGGGCCGCCTGGGCGTTTGACAGTATCGCAGTGAGCGGTTGGTTGATTTCATGGGCTATCGAACCGGAGAGTGCGCCTAAGACAGACACACGCATCAGGTGCTCAACTTCCTGGCGTTGCAAGGCGGTCTCGGCTTCGGCCGATTTCTGGTCAGTGATATCGACGAAAATGCCCCCTAATTGGCCGGGCTCATCGTCGCCTCCCGCATAGGGGCGAGCGCGTATGCGGATCCAACGCAACTTGCCGTTCGGCAAGACAATCCGCACATCATTGGCGGCAGGCCGTTCCGACCTGTTTGGCTTACAAATTGTGCTGTTTGCGATTTCCAGATCCTCGGGATGAACGGCGGCGAGAAGCACCTCTCGGGTAATCGGCGTTTCCTGCGGCAATTCGAACAGCCTCTTGCAATGGTCGGTGACCCACAGCTCATCCGTAGCCCGGTCAAACTGCCAGAGTCCGATATTTGCCGCAGCGGCGGCAAAGATCATCCGATCGTCGCTAACCTTCAGCAGTTTTTCCGCTTGCTGTCTCCTGCGCCATTGAATCAGCAAGGCGCCCAAGAAGGCCGTTTGCAGACCGAGCACGGAAAGTGCCGCCAGGACGGTGCCCCGATGTTCGTCCCAGATCGTCGGTGGCTTGAACAAGACGACAGTGCCGGGAGGCAGATCTCTTTCCTTCAGATTCCAGCGTTCCATTGCCCGGTAATCGACGCGGTAATGCTGGACCGGATTTGTTCGGGGTGCCAGCGTCGTCGGATCCGCGCCCTTCATAATCTCGATAGCCATTTCAGCAGCTGCGGTGCCAATCGATTCGAACGTCTCAACAAATCCGCCGACTGCGCCGTCTCCGATGAACGTATCGTAAGGCCCGTAAACCGGGGCAGGTGAAAGCTTGGCCAAATCGGCGGCGACCTGCGCCGGAACGAAGGCCTTGCCGTCGCCATCGACAAAAATAGTCAGGACGATCACGATCGAATTTTTAGGTACCTTCGACAATTCAGCAACGAGCTCGGCATAAGGAAGTTCGAACAGGAAAGTCGTCTCGAATTTGGTACCTCGCTGCTCGATGACCCTGCGAGCGGTTGCTTGCCAACGACGATCCGCCTCGCCGCTGCCTGCGATGACGTACAGGCGACGAGCCTCCGGTTGCAACCGTTCCGCCAGCGATAGCGTTTTTGCTAAGTCGAAGCCGGTGATGATCCCGGTAATTCCCGGCGGAGGGCGCAACGCCGCATAGGTCTGAGGCGAGATGGATGCAAAGACCACTGGGACCTTGGGAAGAAGGTCTTGATACTGGATGACAAATGGTAGTGCGGCGCTGCCCAGCGCCATCACTAGGTCCGGAGGATTCGTGCCGTATTTATCGCGAATAAACGTCGCCGTTCGCAGCGCATGAGCTGCGTGGGGATTCCGGGCGAGATCGAGAAACTCCGCATCAATCTCTATTGATCTCGAGTGCTCGATCAGTCGCTTTCGAGCTGATTCCGCAATAAGGCTGGTGGCAGGAAATGAGTAGTTGAAGCCGTGAAGCACAAGAACTCGCGAACGCTCCGCAGCGCGGGCTTCCCCGAGCAAAAATAGCAGTCCAATGCTGCACCATAAAGCAATGTGCGTCGTCTTCATTTTGGAAAGGTCGCACTCAACACTAAATTTCTAAAAAGTACTCGCACGATTCTGCGTTTGCGCTATGCACGATAGCATCCTTTATGACCGTATCCCACTCCTTCCGCGCTAGGAATGTAAGCGGGTTGCTCTGAACGGAGGCGCCTACGATCGTTGCGGCGACCGGTCGCGCATTTGCGGTGCTTCACTAGTCGCTCATCGAGAGCTCCCTATTAAGTTGTGGCACAAATTGCATATCTGCGGTGCGAACGTCACAACCCACGGAAGAAAGGATGATTTTCGAAGCGCGTTGAGCTGTGCGAACGGAATATATTTCGTCAGACGAAACCGATCGACGCTGTCCCTGCAGTCCCCCCATTCGGATGAAGCTCCCGGTTGAGGACAGCTGAATCGTTCAATGGTGGACTACGGTCCAATAGCCTGTGACAGGGCCCCCACGTAACGTGCGCCAATCACGAATGCCGTTTTGGCGATCGATCGGGAGGCAACGCTCGAGAATGTCGGCGCTTTTCTCTGCACCCGCGGCAATGGGCCATGCTTCCGCTGATTCCCCGCAAAGCCAGGGGATGATCTGGATAGCCGGCGGCACTTTTCGCATGGGGTCGGACAAGCATTATCCCGAAGAAGCTCCAGCGCATCGGGTCTCCATCGATGGCTTCTGGATGGACCAGCATCCAGTGACAAACCGGCAATTCAGAAAGTTCGTAAGGGCGACCAAACATGTTACCGTCGCCGAGATTACGCCGGATCCAAAGGATTATCCGGGGGCGCTTCCGCATATGATCTATGCGGGCTCGCTGATGTTCTCTCCCCCCGCTCATCAGGTCAGTCTCCGGGACTTCAGCCAATGGTGGAGCTTCGCCAAGGGCGCCGACTGGCGGCATCCCTACGGCCCAAGAAGCAACATCCGGGGTCTCGATGACCATCCAGTGGTGCACGTGGCCTTCACCGACGCGCTCGCCTACGCGACATGGGCGGGTAAGGACCTTCCGACCGAAGCCGAGTGGGAATTTGCGGCACGAGGCGGGCTTGAAGCTGTCGAATTTGCCTGGGGTGATGAATTCATGCCAGCCGGGCGTCACATGGCCAATACCTGGCAGGGTGAATTCCCCCTTCAGAACGCCAATGCCGACGGGTTCGAGCGAACTTCGCCGGTAACTGCGTTCCCACCCAATGGGTATGGCCTCTACGACATGATCGGCAACGTTTGGGAATGGACCGCCGACTGGTACTCGCCAAAGCATCAGCCGGATGCGACGAAGGCGTGCTGCATACCGCAGAATCCGCGCGGCGGCCGGGAGGTCGACAGCTTCGACCCCGGAACGACAAACGTGAAGATTCCCCGGAAGGTCATTAAAGGCGGCTCGCATTTGTGCGCGCCGAACTACTGCCGGCGCTACCGGCCGGCAGCACGACATGCGGAGGAGGTCGATACGTCAACAAGTCATCTTGGATTTCGCTGCGTCAGGCGAGGAGCGTCCGATGAACCATAAACGGGAGAGCCAAGTCATGTTAGATTTTACCTTCGACGACAAGCAGCTTCTGACCGAAACACCGCGACGGCAACCGGCAGGTTGGCTCAGGCGCTCTTGCGCCGCGCTACTCAGCGCCTCGATGATGATACCGCTGGCCGGCCCGGTCAGCACACCGGCCGCGGCGCAAACGCCCCCGAAGCCCAATATATTGTTCATCATGGGTGATGACATCGGCTGGATGCAGCCCAGCATTTACCATCGCGGCCTGATGGTAGGCGAGACACCCAACATAGATCGCATCGGCAATGAAGGCGCGATCTTCATGGATTATTATGCCGAGCAAAGCTGCACGGCGGGCCGCAACGCCTTCTTCACAGGGATGCATCCGCTGCGAACGGGCATGATTCCTCCTCAGCTCCCCGGCAGTCCGTCCTATCTGCGGCCGGGTACCCCAGCGCTGGCCAAATTCCTGCTCGACCTGGGCTATAACACCGGCGAGTTCGGCAAAAACCACCTAGGCGACCACACCGACGCCCTTCCGACCGCACACGGCTTCCAAGAGTTTTGGGGTTACCTTTATCATCTCGATGCGATGCAGGGAGTAAGCTACCCTGACATCAACAGAACACCCACCCAACAATCGATCGTTCCGCCTTGCAAGAACACGCCGATTCCGGGCCTTGTCGAGGTCCCCGGCGCTGTGGATCCGAGGACAGCGACTTGCCTTACGCCACCACGCCCGGTGATGGCATGCAAGTCATCCGACGGAACTGCCAAGAACCAGACATGCGTAGATGAAGGGCCGCTGACGCTTGAGCGCTCCAAGACGGTGGACGAGGAGATATCTGCCAAGGTCGTCGACTTCCTCGATCGTAATGATCCGAAGAAGACCAACAAACCATTCTTCGCTTGGTACAACCCCGCTCGCATGCACATCACGACGGTGTTCTCGCCCAAATATGAGGCCATGCTCGGCGAGCGCGGCGGCAAGGATTGGGGCATTCAGGAAGTCGGCATGAAGCAGCTCGACGACAATATCGGCGTGGTGCTCAAGAAACTGAGTGACATTGGTGCGCTCGACAACACCATCGTCGTGTTCACCACCGATAACGGCGCCGAGGTGATCACCTTCCCGGATGGCGGCGTGACACCGTTCAAGGGTGGAAAGCTGACCACTTGGGAAGGTGGCATGCGCGCTCCACTCGTTGTCCGTTGGCCGTCCGGCGGCATCAAGGCGGGAACGGTCAAGAACCAGATGTTCGCTGCGCTGGATTGGTTGCCGACACTCGTCGAATTGGCGGGCGGGCCAAAGGGCAATGCGTTGAATGAACGCATTATGACCGGAGGCTACCCAGGCATCGTCAAGACCAAGCTCGACGGCATCAGCCAAGCCGACTACCTGACCGGCAGGTCGGAGAAGTCGGCGCGCGATACCTTCTTCTACTATACCGGCGCGCAACCGTCGGCGGTGCGGTATAAGAACTGGAAGCTCTACTACACCATGGTCGGCGCCGGCCCGATGGACGGACTGACTGGCGCGACGACCTATCACTGGACCCAGATCGCCAATATCAAGCGGGATCCGTTCGAGTATACGGTGGGTGCCGACCAGAAAAGCCTCACGGGATTGGGCGGAGCACTTGCCGCTCCGAGCACCGCTTACCTTTACGACTGGAATATCCTGCCGATCGGTCAGCTGCTCTGGCTGAAGGAACTCGAATCCTTCAAGGAGTTTCCGCCGATGCAGGACCCGGCAAGCTACAACCTCGATCAGGTTCTCGCTTCACTCAAAAAGTCCAAGAATCGCAGCGACTGACAACCGGTGACTGCTAGGCGGCGTCGCTTTTCGACGCCGCCTGCACTGGCGCATCGAGGCCCCCACGCAACAATATGAGAGAGACGATCATGAACATCTTTCGACGCGCGTGCATTGGTCTCCTCGCATCGGTTGGGGCGGCAGCAGGACTTGTCTCGCCGCTATCCGCGCAACAACAAAAACCCAACATCCTTGTCATAATGGGCGACGACATCGGCTACTGGAACATCAGCGCCTACAATCGCGGCATGATGGGTTATCGCACTCCCAACATCGACCGCATCGCCAACGAGGGCGCGATTTTTACTGACTATTATGGACAGCAATCGTGCACCGCCGGACGTGCAGCTTTTATTACGGGGCAGAGTCCGTTGCGCACGGGATTGCTCAAAGTGGGCCTGCCTACTGCAAAGGAAGGCCTATCCACTAAGGATCCGACCATAGCTGAACTCTTGAAGCCGCACGGCTACGCGACCGGTCAGTTCGGAAAGAATCATCTTGGCGATCGCAACGAATTCCTGCCCACGGTGCATGGCTTCGACGAGTTCTTCGGCAACCTTTATCACCTAAATGCCGAAGACGAGCCGGAGCATCCCGACTATCCAAAGACCCCTGCGTTCAGGGCGCAGTTCGGCCCGCGTGGCGTGATGAAGTGCATCGCGGTCGCGACCGACACGCCGGGCGACGATCCCCGCTTCGGTACCTGGGGCAAGCAGAAATGCGAGGACACTGGGCCGCTGACCAAAAAGCGCATGGAGACGATCGACGAGGAATTCCTTGGCGCCACAAACGACTTCATTGAGCGCGCTAATCGCGACAAGAAGCCTTTCTTCGTGTGGTTCAACCCGAGCCGGATGCATATCTGGACCCGTCTGAAGCCTGAATCACAGGGAAAGACCGGGTTCGGTGTTTATCCCGACGGGATGGTCGAGCATGATGGCCAAGTCGGGCAGGTGCTCAAGAAGCTTGACGACCTTGGGATCGCCAACAATACCATCGTCATCTACACCACCGACAACGGTGCGGAGACTTTCTCGTGGCCCGACGGCGGCGCCACCCCGTTCCGGGGAGAGAAGAACACCAATTGGGAGGGGGGCTATCGCGTCCCGGCAATGGTGCGCTGGCCCGGGACCGTGCCTGCCCGAACCGAGACCAACGATGTGTTCTCAGCAGAAGACTGGGCACCCACGCTGCTCGCGGCAGCCGGCGAACCAGACGTCAAGAGCAAGTTGCTGTTGGGCTATGACGCCGCTGGCAAGAACTTCAAGGTTCACCTCGACGGCTACGATCAGCGCGACCTTCTCTCGCGCAAAGGTCCCAATAAGCGCCGCGAGTTTTTCTACTGGACCGACGATGGTAATCTGGCTGGTCTTCGCTACGACCAATGGAAAGCTGTGTTCCTGGAACAAAAAGCCCATGGTTTCGATGTTTGGTCACAGCCGATGATCCAACTTCGGTTGCCGTCGTTGTTTAACCTCCGATCGGACCCGTTCGAGCGAGCTCAGCATGAAGCCGGTGACTACGTTCGGTGGTTCGTCGAGCATGCCTTTGTGCTTGTGCCCGCACAGGCGGTCGTGGGCCAACATCTCATGAGCTTCCAGCAGTTTCCGCCGCGCCAACGTCCGGGCTCATTCTCGGTCGAACAGGCAATGGAAAAACTGCGCAATCCACCTTCGAGCAACTGAGCCTGCCTAACGTAGAGTGTGAGGGCGGCGGGTTGGCACTGGGGAACTCTCATGAATAAGCGCGTCTGGCTTGGCTCAATTGCTTCCCTGGTCGCCTTGACCGTCTCAAGCGGATCAGCGGCCGCGCAGCAGCCCAGAAGGCCCAACATTGTCGTCATGCTGGCGGACAATTTGGGTTATGGCGAGTTGGGCGTCTATGGCGGTGGAATCCTTCGCGGCGCAGCTACTCCGCGGATTGACGCCCTGGCCGGCGAGGGAATGCGTCTGCTCAATTTCAACGTCGAAGCACAATGTACACCGTCTCGGTCAGCTCTGTTGACCGGCCGTTTTGCCATCCGTTCCGGCACTTACGAAGTGCCGATCGGTGGGGTTCCTGATGGACTGACACAGTGGGAAGTCACCATCGCGGAGCTGCTATCGGCGCAGGGGTACGCGACCGGTATTTGGGGCAAATGGCACCTTGGAAGCGCCGAAGACAGAATGCCGACAAACCAGGGATTTGACGAGTGGTATGGCATCCCGCGCACGTACGACGAGGCGATGTGGCCTTCGCTCAACAAAACTAGGAGCATGTGGCCGTCGGTCGGGAACGAGCAGGGCTGGAATGCGAACGTCGTTCATCCCGAGCATATTTATAAAGCGAGCAAGGGTGAGAAACCTCTGCAAGTTGCGGTGCTGGACGTGGATCGCCGTCGCACCATGGACGCGGAAATCACGACACGTGCGGTGGAATTCATCAAGCGCAATGCCAGCGCAGGCAGGCCGTTCTACGCCTACGTTCCGTTCGCGCAGGTTCACATGCCGACGCTTCCAAATCCGGAATTCGCAGGCAAGACAGGCAAGGGCGACTGGGCCGATTGTCTGGCTGAGATGGACCACCGTGCCGGACAAATCCTCGATGCCATCAAGCAATCGGGCATCGAAAACGACACACTCGTCGTGTTCGCCAGCGACAACGGCCCGGAGGCAACCCATCCCTGGGAGGGGGACAGCGGGCCCTGGCGCGGGACGTATTTCACAGCGATGGAAGGCTCGCTGCGAGCGCCGTTCATTATTCGCTGGCCGGGCCAGGTGCGAGCGGGTCGGGTCAGCAACGAAATCGTCCACGTTGTTGACCTTTTCACGACGTTTGCGCGCGTCGGAGGTGCGGATATCCCGAAGGATCGCCCGATCGACGGTGTGGATCAGTTGGACTTCTTTCTCGGCAAACAGGAAGCTTCCAACCGCGAGGGCTTCCCGGCCTACGTCGCCGACCGCCTTTCAGCCGTTAAATGGCGAAATTGGAAAGTGCACTTCATCTGGCAGGAAAACATGTACGCTCCGCCGCAGAAATTGCCGTTGCCAAAGATCATTAATCTACTCACCGACCGGAAGGAGGAGCGCGATGTTGGGGCGCAAAACTCCTGGGTCGCCGATCCCGCAGTGAGGATCATCAGCGAACTGGAAACAAGTTTCAAGAAATACCCTCCGATCAAGGTTGGCACCCCAGACCCCTATAGGCCATCCGAGGCCGGTGCGAGGTGACTTCGCAGGAGATCTGGGTGAGGGAGGCCATATTCTGGGGCGGCGCAATCCGGGCTGTCGCAGCATACCTGACTAGAACAACTTCTGGTGTTGCCTGTGGCTGCAAAACCACAGACTTTCGACAGCTATTCTGATCTAGTTTTGTTTAGGTGTTGGCGCGTACTTGAGAGAGTCGGATAAAAATCGCTTCCTCGAATATTTGTCGAATGACATTCATCGCTGCCGCGACGTTAGCGCTTCAGTCTCAGATATCCAGGGCGGACGAGAACGGTGTCTCTCTTTGGCTTCCCGGCCAATTCGGTAGCCTTGCCGCTGCCCCCGTTACTCCGGGATGGTCGCTCGGGGTAGTGGGCTATCACACCAGCGTCGGAGCATCCGGAAATGTTGCCGCAGCGCGGCAAATCCAGATCGGCCAGGTCCCGGCGACGGCGAACGTCAATCTCAACGCCAATCTGAGCGCCCGCGGCGATCTGATGTTCATTTCACCGACGTACACCTTCGCGACCCCTGTGCTCGGGGGCCAACTCGCCATAGGCGTGATCGGAGTTGTCGGCCATCTCGACACCAGCATTGCGGGCACTCTGACCGCACAGGTCGGTCCCATTGTCGCGACGCGTAATGGCGTTCTGTCGGATTCGTTGACCGGCGTCGGCGATCTCTATCCCCTGGTGACGATGAAATGGAATCAGGGCGTTCACAATTATATGGTCTACGGGTACGGGGATATTCCAGTCGGGTCCTACGAATCCACACGTCTGTCGAACATCGGTATCGGGCACGGCGGCATCGACTTCGGCGCCGGGTACACCTACCTCAACCCAGCGACGGGCGTCGAATTTTCCGGAGTCGGCGGCTTCACGTACAATTTCAAGAATCCAACTACGCAATATCAAAGTGGCATCGACTTCCATTTTGATTGGGGCGCGTCACACTTTTTGTCCAAGCAGCTTTTTGTCGGTGCGGTCGGATATGCCTATCAGCAAGTGACGGACGACTTCGGCGCCGCGGCTTTCCTTGGCGGATTTAAGTCGCGAGTGTTCGGCCTTGGACCCCAGCTTGGCTATCTGTTCCCAGTTGGAGACAAGCAGGGATACCTAAATCTCAAAGGTTACAGGGAATTCGCCGCGGAAAACCGACCCGAAGGGTGGAACGTCTGGTTGACATTCGCGATCTCGAACGCCGCGCCTACGTCGACAGTTACGCCAACGAGGCGTGCGATTACAAAGTAAGATTTCGCGTGGTGATCCGCCGCTCGATGATTCAGGCATCGGTCTGGAATTGAAGTGGCGCGATTGCGCCCCAAACGGACATGGAAACTAATGTCCAGGCTTGAGTCGACCATCTATTTCGCGACGAAGCGCAGTGAAGTCGATTGGTTTAGTCAATAGGGCCGCTGCACCTCCCTCAGAGGCTCTTCGTGGTGCCGCCATCGCCGTAGGCGGTGATCATGATCACCGGGACGTCCGGTCGTGACGCTTTGGCTTTTGGCAGGAGTTCAAGCCCGCTCATACCGGGCATATTGACGTCGGACAGAATCAGGAACAAAGGCGCCGCATTGGCATCATTGATTTTTTGAAGGGCGCTATCGATCTTCAAAGGCGATTGGGTTCGTGAAATTCAATTCGTCGGATCTGATGGTCATCACGGCCACTGCGAAGCTCGACTCGTCGGCTTCGGCACCTGCGATGACTCCCCCGCCAGACCCGCCGGCCAGTGGAGCACCACCGGTGGCTACGCGGACGGCATCTAAGAGTGCGCGCTGTTCGTATCCGACGGAAGCAAACATAAAGACGAAGTCAGGTCGGTCGATCCCGGCCGCCGCCAATGCTCTCTCGGCTGCCTCTGGCCCGGCTACCTTCGGATTTCGATGATGGCTTACCCATCGGCGCGACCTTTCATCGACGAGGGCTTGCCTCCGCCCGCAACAACGTTCAGGCCACGTTCAAATCTGATTGCGACCCGCCAAAAAGAAGAACACTATCCACAGCGCGGACTACGACCACGCCGAGCCCAGAGTTTGGCATCTGTGTCCGAGCCAGCCGGAAGTCCGCTATTGGGCACCGTTGAGATTGTCTGCCTCTCCTGAGAATGCCCGTTTCGAGGGGGTAGGCCGGCACTCGCCGTTGACCAGCCAAACCGTTGCGAATGTTCCTTGAAATGATGTTTACAGAGCCAAGACCCAGAGCGGACATTTCCGCTCGACGAGGAAGGGAAGGCGATTGCTCTCTGTTCGCTCGAATTATCACTTCAGGAAAGAACTCCACGCAAACATCATATCCTTCATCTGAATCAGTGCGGGCGCGGAGGTTATTTTCGCGGGATCCGGTGCTTTCTGGCCAGCCGAAATTAGGGTCGCCACCCATATTTCGCCGTCGGTGTAATAGGGGTCGCCTTCACCGTTGCGACCGTTCAAAGTTGGACCAACACCCCTCACTTGCGAGATACTCAGTACCGTCCGGGCGTTATCCAGTCCCTCAATTAAACGATTGCGTTCCTCATCGATGTTGGGCGCTATCTTGTGGGTGACCTGACCCGTATCGCGGCTCAAAGTGACCCCACTGTCGAAGCTCGCCGATCCCAGCCAAACCGGACCGCCGTCAGCGCCGCTTTGCAAGACTAGCCATAACCGGACGTGCTGCCGACGGTCCGCACTGGTGCCCGCAGGCTTTTCGAACGCCAGATCCTCAGGCCGACCGTCGAAATAGAGCGGGCTCACGGGGGCATTCTTGTATGAACGATCCAATAGAACACTTCCAATGATTTCAAAGCTAGTGCGCAAGGTCACGGGATCGGCCGGATACCAGCCGGCTGCATGGAACGCTGAGACCACGTCTCCCCGAGCTCCGACCAGTCCGACATTAATCGCGTCACCTGGTATCCCCTGAGCCGTCGCGGTTACCATCGCCCGTTTTGAAAGGCCGGGTCGATGCTCGATCCGAGTCCATGTTGCGGGCAATATCAAGTAGCTAACAATCACGTAGATTGAGATTAGGACCCCAACTAGCCAAAAATAGCGAGTGTGGATCGGGAGCCTCACCAGGACGGAACTCCTTCAGGTCGTGGGCCAGAAATATTCACGTCGGAGACGGCACCATTAGAAGGAGCCGTCTGCTCGGCGAGGACGGCGCAGGGCGCGCCGTCCGTTTCCGTCATATCCCTCAGTTGCCCGTAGGCATCGGCAGCTTGATGCCTTCCTTAGCGAGCGCATCGCGGACGCTCTGGAATCTTTCGTACTCCGACAGCGTGAGCGGACCAGTGTAGCTCTCACTTTGCAGCTTGCGAGGGGGATACTGGACGTAGGTTTTCATCAGGTTCTTGATGGCTTCGCTGACGGTTACCATGGTCCAGGTACGCTCAGTGTAGTTGTTCATGAAGATATCGTAGCGCTCCTGCGGATCCTGCCACAGGTCAAACACCTGGGGGACGGTGGCGACGTATTTCTCCGCCCCCTTCCAGCCTAGATTAGTATCGACGGCTAGGCCGCCGGTCGACGAGCCATCGTCTCCGCGCAGATTGAATACTGCCTTGTAGTTGCCAACGCGCGCAGCTCCGGGTGAAAGTTCGTTCTCGGTAAAGTAAAACCACTCGTTGCGCGGTGACTTGCCGGTGCCAAACAGCACGGGCGACATGTCATAGCTGTCGAACATGATCGGCTGTCCGGCGCGATCCTGTGTTGGAAGCTTGGTGCCTCCGACGGCCGCAAAGGTGGCCATCAGATCAAGGCCGCCGATAATCTCGTGGTTCTTTGCGTTCGGCTTAATCTTGCCGGGCATCCACGCAATCGCAGGAACCCGGTTGCCGCCCTCGCGCACGGTGCCCTTGGTTCCACGGAACGGCGTGTAGCCGGCATCGGGATAGACATCCTGCCATGCGCCGTTATCGGTGGTGTAGAACACTAGCGTATTGTTGGCGTTTGGGAGCGAGCGGATCTTGTCCATGATCCGCCCTATCCGAGCATCAAGTTCGACCACGGAATCGGCATACTTGCTCTTGGACAGAGATTTATGGATGTAGTCGGGGTGAGGCATGTTCGGCTGATGGACCTTCATGAAGTTGATACTCATGAAGATCGGTTCGCGCGAGTTCGCGTTACGATCCAGATATTCGATCGCCGCCTTTTCCACGTAACCGTCGAAGAAGGGAATTCCCACCACACCTTCCTTGCCGTTGATCACCGGCGTGTCGACATACTGCCCGTTAATCTTGAATTCCTCTCGCACCGGCTGGCCGGCGTTGCCTGACAGCGCGCCCTTGGTCACGCGCGCAAACATCGCTCGTAATTCGGGAGCCATGTCGGGAAACCACGTGGGGTCGGCGTAAGTGTAGGCGTTGAGATGATAGAGGCCACAATACTTCATCTCATCGTAGCCCTGTGCATTCGGAAGCGCGTAGTCGGCTTCGCCCAAATGCCACTTGCCGGTGAAGAAGGTCTTGTATCCGCCGGTCTTAAGCACGGATGCGAGCGTCCACTCCGCCGCCGGCAGGCCGCCGCCTTGGCCCTGGAAGGCCACGGTCGTCATGCCGCTGCGGTTTGGAATACGGCCGGTCTGCATCGCCGCACGGCCAGGGGTGCAGCTTGGTTGCGCATAGAAGGAATGGAACTGCATGCCCTCGCTGGCCAGCCGGTCGATGTTGGGTGTTGGCATGCCGCGGCCCTCGCCACCGCCATATGGCCCAAGATCACCGACGCCGGTATCGTCGGATATAATCATGATTATGTTCGGCTTGCTCTGCTGCTGCTGAGCTTGTGCCTGACTGAGTTGAAGTCCGTCTAGGGCAAAGGCGGCCGCCAGCATGGTACCCGCGAGCAAAGCATTGCGTCGGCTGACGCTGCGGCCGGTGGCCGCGTTCGCGGCTATTTCTTTAGAAGTTTTCATTCTTTTTCTCCTGTTTGACGACTTCAGTGCGTCTCCGGTCTCACGACGATCTTCTCACACAACGAAATCCGAGATGGCTTGTTGACGTATCAACAGGCTCGGCATGCCGCGCTGCGGGGCGATAGCGGCGGCAATAGTTGGGCGCGCAAAGATGCGAGCCACCCTTAATGACTTTGCGAGGAATTTTGCTAGCTGGGTGATGCGGATCGAAACTTTCCTCTTTGCGGCCACCGCGCGGATTTTGCGGAATGCAGCAGGTCTTCTTGGCATCGGCTTTGTGTTTCGGCGAATACCAGTCGGTGATCCACTCCCAAGTGTTGCCGATCATGTCGTGGACGCCAAAACCATTCGCTGGAAATGCGTTCACAGGCGAAGTACGAGCGAATCCGTCGTTTAGGGAATTCTCGGCAGGAAAGTTTCCTTGCCAAGTGTTGGCCATGTGGCGTCCGCCGGGTACGAATTCGTCACCCCAAGCATATTCCGCGGATTCGAGTCCTCCGCGGGCCGCAAACTCCCATTCAGCCTCCGTCGGTAGAGCCTTGCCGGCCCAATTCGCATATGCCAGCGCGTCATCAAAGTTGACATGAACGACGGGATGGTCATCAAGTCCTTCGATGTGGCTGTCGGGCCCGTAAGGATGTCGCCAGTTGGCTCCTCGCATGAGGCTCCACCACTGGCTCCAATCTTGAGGGTTCGACAGAAGCTTCGGGGGAACGAAAACCAATGAACCTGCGAAAATCAGCTCGGGAAGGGCGTCCGGATAATGCACGGGATCCGGCGCAACTTCCGCAAAAGTAACGTGGCCCGTCGCGCTCACGAATTTGCGAAACTGTCCGTTCGTCACCGGATAGCGGTCTACCCAAAAACCGTCCACGGCGACGCGGTGCGCCGGCGCTTCTTCGGGGTAATGGCTGTCCGATCCCATGCGAAAAGTGCCGCCGGGTATCCAAATCATCCCGGCCGTTTTGGAAGCGGCATTATCGATGGAAGCGTCGACCGTTATCGTAGATTCAGAAAAAAGCGCCATGTTACGGATTGACCTCGATCGCCGAAAACGCAATCGATGCGACCCTACCGGGCGATGTCTTCACCGGATATTGGACCCTGGTCCAATATAGGAATTGATGCGACTCCGAGGTCGATAGAATGAGAGTTGCGCCGAGATAGCCGAAGCTTCGATCACACGAGTTGAGGCAGCGGCCGGATCGCGGCGATCGTCGTCATCCGCACCTTGCTCGAGTGTTACTAGATCGCCACCTGGAGGGCAGCGCCGGCGGCAGGCGCGAGCACCGAATTGACTTTGCGCCACCATTGTCTCCGGCGCGCCCTTAGAGATAAGCAGTAAAAGAACTAATCCAGACGAGAATAGAGGCAAGAAGTCCAATGACACCCGCATTTTGAGCATAGGTCGTGGCATTCCCGGACATTCCGAGCCGCAGCGAATCTCGGCTCATTTGGTCGGGAACGGATATTTCCGCTGGAAAGGCGCTCGTGCCACCGATCGCCGTCGTTCGGGCAAGGGTTCCAGATACAGCGACTTGGCCCTGACCTACGCCCTTTGGGATGGCAGCGATCTTGGCGTGATAGATGCGGCCCGGAGCGTTATCGAAGACAATATCGACCGGCGCTCCGACCTTGATCGTTTCGAAGCCGTTTTGTGAGAACATCCCGATGATTGTGATTTCGTTCTCAACAACAAATGAAAGTAGCGAACGCGCTTGCAGCGCACGATCGCCGACAGTCAATGTTATGAGTGTTACGTAGCCGTCGGCTGGGGCTCGAACCGTAGTCTGTGACAATTCCCACTCGGCATTATCCAACTGCGCCCGAATTTGAGCGACTGTGGTGTTCACGCCCCCAATCTCGGAGTCTAGTGCAAGTTTTGCGCTCTGTTGGGCGGCCTTGGCTGCACCGAGCTGTGCAGACACAGTCTCAAACTGAACCTGGGTGTCTTGCTCCCTGAACTCGGTGTTCGCTCCGCTCTCAAATAGCTTCTGAATGTCCCTCAGGCGCTGCGCATTGAATTTGACCTGAGCTTCCAGTCCGGCCACGGTGGCGCTCGCCTGGTCGTAGGTTGACTTCAATATCTGCGTTTGCTGTTGCGCAGCAGCCAGCACTGCGCGCAGGTGATCTACTTTAAACTGGAACGGGGCCGGGTCGATCTGGAATAGAACGTCACCAGTCTTTACCGGCACGTTTGGTTTGACCGGAATAGCAAAGATCTGGCCGCTCACGTTTGGCGTTACCTCGACGACCCGTCCGGTCACGGTGACCTTGCCGGAAGGCGTCAAATAATTGAAAAGCGCCAGGAACGTGGCAAGGATCAATGAACCGATGGAAATTGAAATCGCTCCCGACAGCCAGCCCCAACGAACGATCTTGAATTTTGAGAACACAAGCCAAAGCGCTACGGCGTAGAGGCACAGAATTATAAGCACGACAGTCCCTATCTTCGTTGATCCGAAACCGGCTGGACGAACTTCGCTATGCGCGGGGAAGGGATCGTGACGCGAATCTTGTCCTAATAAAATTGCCCTTTGGACCTACATCGCCCCAGGCGTACTCGGCGCCATCTAGGCCGCAGCGCGCGGCGAACTCCCATTCGGCCTCGGTCGGCAAGTCCTTGCCGGCCCATTAGAGGTAGGCTTGCGCATCGGCGAACGGGACATGCACGACGGGATGATTATCGAGAGTGTTGATGTTTCTCTTGGGTCCGCAAGGGCGCCGCCCACGCGCGATTCGCGGTGGAGTTAGCAGCATGAAGCATCACGCTAGATTTGCAGCCGGCTTGGCCTGCCCTGCATTGATACTGTCCCACTTCGCAAGCGCCCAGACCACCTCCGCCATCCCTCCTTCACTCAACACGCCCGACCGGGTGGAGACTCGGATCGGCACCCTTGAATTCAAAGACGGCGCGCCGACGGTGGAAACCGCAGAGAAGGTCGCGACACGCTCGACTTCACGCGCGCGCTGAACGTGTACAACAACAGCTTCCGCGGCGCCTCGGCATATGCGCTGGGCAAGGGCTTTCAAAGTATCGGCGCTGAAGACAATATCCCGGTCATCTTCTCCGAGTTAATGGATGCAAAGTCGCTGTTTCTCACGGCCAACGCCGACACCGTCTACTACATGGCGGTGATGAACCTGTCGAAGGGGCCGATGGTGGTAGAGCAGCCACCCAAGGGCCTGGGCACCATCAACGATATGTGGTTTTCGTGGATCGTCGACATCGGCTTTCCTGGACCTGATCGCGGCGAAGGCGGCAAGTATCTGTTCGTGCCGCCCGGTTACGACGGGCCGCTGCCCGAAGGCGGCTTCTATATCGCGCGGTCGAAAACGAATCGCGTGCTGTACGCGGCCCGTTCGTTCCTGGTCAACAACGACCCCAAGCCGACTGTCGAAGTGATCAAGAAGCACCTTAAGATCTATGCATACACGCCAGGTGGCGTGGGCACGAGCATCGCGACAGCTCTCGACGGCACCGTCCGGCTCGCCAAAAATCCGCCAGTTCCTGAAACCAGGTTCATCGAAGGTACCGGCAAGGCGTTCAACATTCCTCCCGGCGACTACGGCTTCTACGAAATGATCAACGAGAACGTACAGCAGGAGCCGGCGACCAGTTACGACCTCGAACTGACCGGTCAACTCGCCGCCATAGGCATCGCAAAGGGCAGGCCGTTCAAGCCTGATGAACGAATGAAGAAGATCCTCACTGACGCTGCCGCCGTAGGCAACGCGACCGGACGCCTGCTAAACTGGCGCACCGCCGTGTCCCATCCGGAATGGTCGTACTATCCCGGCTCGATGTGGGCCAACATGCTGTGGGAAGGTGGCGCCAACTTCGAGACGCCGCCGCCCGAGTTCACCAGGGACGGCATGTTCAAGCCGCTTCCGCCGACCGGCGCGCGAACGCTCGACTCGCGGACGGCGTTCTACTACGGCTACACGCTCGATTCTCCGGGCATGATCATGCGCATTCCCGACGTCGGCTCGCAGTATCTCGTGGGTTTCGTCGATTCCGCCGGCAACCCCTATGATGGCGGTAAGACCTATAAGGTGACGCTTCCTAAGGACATCCCTGCGCGGGCGTTCTGGTCGTTCACACTGTACGACAACCAGACGCGATCGATGCTCGATACGCCACAGCGCTTCCCGCGCGCCGGCAGCCAGACTTATCCGTCACCTGCCGCCGAAGCCAGCGCCGATAGCTCCACGACGATATACTTCAGCCCGACGCAGCCGCAGGGGGTGCCGCGGGGGAATTGGATCCACACCATGCCCGGCAAGGGCTGGTTCACGCTCCTTCGCCTCTACAGCCCGCTTGAGCCGTTCTTCGCCAAGACCTGGCGGCCGAGCGAGATTGAACTTGCTGCCGCTGGACCAGATACGGTCGGGCGGAAGAATTGAATAGACGATCGAGAAGCGAAACGCATGCCGCCAACGGCAAAACAATGGAAGCTGCGTGAGACCAAGCCCGTTCATCGAGAGGCGTGTTCGCTTAACCCCTTTCGTTCAAACCATCAGCACTTCGCTGGTCTATCGCTTCGTGCTGCGACCGGAACGCGGTGCTGATCTCCCGATTGAGCAACTCAAAAGCCCCGGCATCGTCCGGGGCTTTTTGTTGGGCGGCAAGCCAGCCCAGAAATCAGTTGAGGAGAAGTTAAGTTTCGGGGCGCAAGGTTTCTGGAATTGGAACTTCTGTGCTAAAATTTGAAGTTCTAGAAGTTCTAAACGCCGAAGAAGCGCGTCAGATAACCAACCCGGCGGACCAGTTGCGCGTTGTTCGCCATGTTTCGCTCAGCTATCGCAACATTCTTGAGGCACCATTGCCACTCACCGGCGGCGGCCCGTGGCTTGACCTTGGTAAAGCTAAAAGCCCGCCTTAACCGGCGGGTTTTTCTATATTGACGTCGGTAGGCTTCGCAAGGGAGCACGGGCAATGAACATCTTTCGGAAGATGTGGCTACATTTCCGAATTGCGTGGCGGGCTCGCGTATTCAAGCAGGGTGCGCGAGTTGGGCATGACGGTGGAAGAGGCCAACGCCTATATTAATGAGGAACATCCGCTGACCACGGCGAAGCCGCACATGAGCGCGAGATGATGGGTCGAAGGAGCGAAATATCAAACTGAGACACTACCCAAAATCGGTTGTCGCAAGTTCGGGCCCTGCCGTCCCATCACATGAATGATTTGACATCAAGGAAGTTGTTTCCCGACCAGGCCGATGCGACTGGGCGGCGCAGTAGGCGCCCCATCTTCGTCTTGGACGGGTGGAACGTTAGGCAGCGGATGGGTTTCCAGCCAAAGCTCGCGCGCCAAACCTACTGGTTCGAGGCCGGCTGTCACCCACCAATCTCTTTCTTTGCTGGCGCGGTGCAGTTCGCGATGATGCGCCCGGCACAGCGGCACTGTAAATTCGTCGCTGACCTTTTGGCCGAGCCCGCGGGGCTGTGCAAAACGCAAATGGTGTGGGTCACACGGCTCGCGGCCGCAGACAAGGCAGGGGTGGCTAGCAACAAAGCGCAGGTGTTGCCGGTCTCGTTGCCGTTTGGTCTCCGGCAGGGTTAGCACGCTTTTGTCAATGCGCGATCGGGCCTCTGGGGTGGCCGTCGGCTGTTGCAGTTCGCCTGACGCGATACCGGCATGCGACGTCATTCGGTCGAGCCGGATCTGAAACGCCGTCCTGACCTTGGTGCCATCTGCAGGCGTCAGGGAGTTTGCTTTTGGCCAGGCTTGGAGCGTCCAGGCGTCGATATCGTCCTTGAGCCCTAACCCGTCGAGCTCGGCAAGCAACTGGTCCCGCAGCGTTGCCGAGGCTTCGGCAGACAGGACGTTGACATGAGCACCGTTGGCACGCTTGTGGGCGCTCTGGAACGTTTTCGCTTGCGGGGTCTGACCGTTCGTACCGCATTGCGGCGGACTGTTTGTGGGGGCTGGATCCGCCACTTGGGGACCAGCATCGGGTGCATCGAGATCGTCATCGCCGGCGATCCCGACCAGGGTAAAGAGGCCGTAGCGTCGGGCATAGGTGAGGGCGGAGCCCATCCGGTGCGGGGCCGCGGTATCGGTGACGGCACAGACCGGCCAGTCCGAGGCCAGCCATTCGCCGGAAGCATGGAGAAGGGTGGTGGTGAGCTTGATCAGACCCGTCTCAGGCTCTATCGCGGTTGCCTGGACGGTCGCGATCTCGTGCTTACTGAGGCATTTTCGGACGATATCCAGTCCACTTGCCAGCGAGGCATAGCGAAAGGTCCGGCTGTCCTCTCGCGGAAAAGCCGAAGGGATGGTCGCCGTCAGCGACTTCTCGGGGTTCTGGATTTCCGCCTGCGCTTTGGCCAGGGCCGCGCCTATGTTGCTGATCGATTGGCTTGCACGTTGCATCGGTAACTCCGTTAAAATAGGCGAGGTCGCTAATGGGCGGTAAGGAGTTCGACCTGAATCTCCAACAGGAGAGCGGCGGCGACAAGCTGGGTTTCCAGATGGGTGGAGAAGTCGCTCAAAAAGCCATCTTGCGGGCAGGCGGATTGGAGTGCGCGCAGCTCGCACCAGAAAGCGGCCAGCAGCTCAAAGGCTGCGACATATCTCTCCGGAGGATCGCAGGACGGGTCGAGATGAACAAAGTCGAAGGGCGACTCCATGGGCGCATCCACGTCCTAACCTCCTGCGAGGGCTTCGCTCCGGCTTCCAAAACGTAGCCAATCGGAAAGCTCGCCGGCGGCTACTCGGCGGCCTGAAGTTCAAAACTGATGGCGCCCGACTTGGAGCGCTTGGCGCGGACGCCGTGCCCTTTGGCCTCTTTCGCGTCCTCTGGAACGAGCTTTTTGAGCTCGCCCTTGGCGGCTTCGTGATCGAGGAAGGCGGCCCGGGTTCGGCAAAATACCCCCGCGAATTCCGCCCAGGAGTTGGACGCACTCATGTCGACGCTTCTGACCGCTTCGATCCGGGGCCTCGGCGGCTCAACGCCAAACAGGTGAGGGGTCTCGCCGGTCTCGACGCAGTGCCAGAATTTTTTCGCCGCCGTGAGCAACAGGTGCTGGTAGAGCGGATCGGCCGGAATCGTCATTTCCACCCACTTTCCGCCGCCGGTGATGATAGATAGCACCGCCATGCGCGAGGCGGTGACCCACATGTTGTGCTGCAGCTGCGCCATGTGCTTCTCGGCTGCCCCTTCCTCCGAAAACGACCACGGCAGCATAAACTTGGCCTCGAACACCGCGCCCGTCGCCTCGACCATGCCGTCCAATGTTGCTCTCATCCAGCGCTTGACCGAATGAATCACCTGCCGCTGCACCCCGGTCACGACCTGGCCGGTGTTCTTCTCGTACCAGTGTCGGTTGAGGTTCTCGGTCACGGTGCCGAGCTGAACGATCAGGTTGCTCGAGAGATCCTCGGGCTCAATCTCGCCGCGCTTTTCCCGCCAAAGCTGAAGCAGGGCCGTCTCGTCGTCGCTCATGATAATTCGGGCATCCGAGCCGCCGATGAATGAACGGCGGTCGGCGTTTGATTTTGTCCATACGTCCGGTTTCATGCTTTCCTCCAACCTCACTGAGTCGATAAGGCATCAGAGATCAAATGATCTCTAATATATCATACGATAGCAGGAAGTCAAAGTGAAATCTGACCCATTAACCAGCGCCCAAATCAGAGCGGCCCGGGCGCTAGTCCGATGGCGCGCTCAGGATCTTGCACGGGAGTCGTCGGTTGGCGTCGCCACGATCCGTCGTGCAGAACTGACCGACGGCGAAACCTCCATGACGGCCGCAAACGACCTCGCCGTTCGCCGCGCCCTCGAAGCAGCCGGCGTCCAGTTCATCGACGAGAACGGGGGCGGTCCCGGCGTACGCCTACGAAAATCACATCGTGCTAAGCCATGACCGCTAATGTGTGGAGCGGAGAAGGTTGAGAGCCTCTAACATAAGAGGAGTTCGATGCGTGATCTCGACGCTCTCCTGAACTCACTCGTGAGCACGATCGCAAACGTCTTGTTTCGATTCTGATCGCCGAAGCTGGCAGCGATTGGCGAACGCTGCTCGACAGCGTACGGCCTCGCGGCGCGCGCCAGGCGGACGCACGAAATGCAAAATAGCGTAGCTGCGCGTGTCGACTCGATCTTGTCCTTTTTCCAGCACGGCGATCGCACTGGACATCTCCGAGCACGATGTTGAACTCTGCAAAGCAGTTTATCAAAGCTACGTGCTAAGGGCCAAGCCTGGATGGTTAGGTGACCATCTGGCGCGGAACGTAAAAAAAAATGCAGACCGAGCTTCTGTATTAGTGAAGTTGAACCCCGCAATCTCCGCGACCGCAAATACTACGCCGTCCTGTCGTAGCTCGCTTGGCTGATTTGCAGAACAAACCCAATTTCTATCTGCAGAATCAATCTCACGCGTTACCGAGCTGATGTGGTCGCACCGAATTCGGGCTTTCCCGATGAAGCCCGCCAGCCCACGGTAGATCGCCTCTCTGACGGTCGGCATGCGTTAGAGCGTCGTTAATTTTTGTCGTAAATGCTGACGGTGTGGAGCTTGGCTAATCACACCGGCTCCATTTCCCAGAGGCGTATATCGGGAACCTTGTCAGACAACGGTGTCTGTCGCTGCCACTCGTTTTCTTTAAGGAGAAAGCGCATGAAGAGAGTTATGAAAGTACATCGCCTCTGCTCATCACGGAATCAAAAAAAGAATTCGATTCTATGGCCGCCGCGATGCTGGCGTACATCAAGCCCAATAGCATTTTGGAAGAAATCTTGAGCGATGACGTCATTGACTCGACATGGCACATCATCCGGCTGCAGCGGAATCGCACCGCCTTGATTAACATCGCCTACCGCGAGGCGATTGTGAACCTCCTTCATGCGGAGCTCAGCGTTGCCGATGAAGTCAAGGCGCCAAGGCTTGCCGACGGATGGTTCGCGACAAAGACAGGCAAGGACGAAGTGATGGAAATACTCGCTGGTTTTCATCTCGACGAGACGGCTATCGAGGCCGAAGCGATCAAGAGTCTTGGTCCAGGGCTCGAGACATGGGACAGAATGGTAAGTTCGCAAGAGGAGCGCCGCCAAAAGACGCTCGATACTCTCCGGAAGGTTCAGGCCAGCATTGCCAACAGGGCGAGGGAAGTCTCCCAGAGCCTGATTGATGCGGAGAAAAAGGTTAGCCGCGATCGCTCTGGCGATCATTCTGAAGCTGCGGAATAGCCAATGGCCAGCGAGCGACAGGTCACCGCGAACCGTATAAATGCCCGCAAGAGCACCGGACCGAAAACTCGCGCCGGCCGGCAGCGCATACGGACCAACGCTTATCGCCACGGTCTGGCCGCTGTATTCAATCGCGAATCGCGAGCGGAGATTGAAATAATCGCTCGCGAGCTGGCCGGGGACACTACTAATCCAATCATCCTTCAGCATGCGCGGGATGCCGCGTATGCGGTTTTTGTTTTGGCAAGAATAAAGGTTTTGCGGATTGCCTGGGTCCAGCGCGCCTATGAACTTGGAACGGTAGAGTTTCCACCTAAATCCGCAATCCGGAAGAGTTTCTTCGCTTTCCTTGAGGGAAAGGCGGGACTGATGGCGTTGCCGTTTCAGACCATGCCGCCAGAAGGACCCGAACGCCTCTCCGAGGCCATACATCGGGCCCTGACGCAACTCGCCAACCTTGACCGATACGAAGCGCGAGCCGTGGCTTTACGCAACCGCGCTTTTCGAGTGCTCGTTAGCTTGCAGGGCAAGAACTGAAAATAGGGGGTGCCAATGGCAAAACTCGCCAAGCGCTGAAGGGTGGGAACGACGGTTCGTCACTGCCGTGGTTGGCGTGTTCATCTGTCGCCAGTCATCCGGCCTCCTTTATCGCTCTGGTCCGGGCGCGACTGACATTCCTTCCCATCGATCGAAGGTCTGCAAGACTAAGCCATTCCACTTCGCCGGGCGGCGTAACACCATGCGGCGAATGATCGACGAGGGAACATCCAATGCCTTCGCAATGTCTGCCACAGACAGCCGCGAGAAATGTGATCTTCTGCACAGATAACGGTGCCCTCAGGGCAAGATCGGGCAACCAATTTATGGAGGGCGTCATGATCGAATCCAAAAGCCGGAAAATCTCTGACGACGAGCTAGATATCGTTGTCGGATGACGTAAAGCCGGCGAGGGACAGAAGGAATTTTTCGACTGTTTTACCTCCGCCGACGCCAATTCAAACTATTGGATGGTTAATCGCTGTCTTCAAATGAACAACGCTCGGTTTTCGCGGCGCCCTATTGGTAGGATAGGCGCAGCGGCAGCTATAATGATTCCGCGTTCGACGGCTGTGCACAAATTATTGGCTCGTCCCTCTGCTATGCTATTTTTCGCTTCCGAATAATTGGAATCGATGCGCAGTTCGAACGTCCCCGAGGCGTTTCGCCGAACTATTATCGTGGCTTACGTTGCTTCGGAGGATGACCAATGCGATTGCGTCACGTATTCATCAGCTGATCGCTTCGATCTGCCTTTTACCACGCTGAGCGGATTGGTCGATTGCGACCGCTATCACGATACCTGGGTGCACTTTCCGGCGCATTGGCATGACAGAGACTTCGAGGGTGTCGTCCCAAGAGGCACGCCCATCGCGCAGTGCATTCCGGTCAAGCGAGACAACTGGATGGCGCAAATTTCTTCCTTTACGGAAGAAGAGACGCGGCGGGTAAGCGCATTGCAAAAGCAGATAGGCCGAGAGCCCGGATTGTACAGGCGGAATTTCAGGACGTAGCTAACCAGACCGATTCTCGCCCAGAAATTTTGCCACCGCACTTGGCCGGAAAAAGAAGCGGCCATGCGAGGAAGCGGAAAGCGCGTAGGCAGCGCGGCCGAGCATCTGAGGTCGTCCGCGTATTGCAGCACGCAGGGCGGTCTCGCCACCATTGCGCTCCCCCATTTCCAGCAGGCACGCGGCAAGGTTGGCGCGCGCCAACGGATCCTGGGGGCGCAGGCCGAGCGCGTGGCGGAAGGCATCGGCAGCTGCCGCGTATTCGCCGTCAATGAGCAGTGCCCGCCCGAGTTCTGTGAGGATGTCGGGGCGTCCCGGCGCTGCATCGCGTGCGATCATCAGAGTTTCGCGAGCCCTTGCGCGGTCATTGTCCTCAAGCAGCAGGCGCCCCAGGTCGACTTTCAAATCGATGCTTGCAGGAGCCAACGTGAGGGCCTCCTCGATGGTCCTGATCGCTTCGCTGAGTTGTCCAGCTTTGGAGAGCTGGCCTGCCAGCTCCTGAAACGCAGGCAAATATGGCGGGCGCCGCGCAGCGGTGTGCCGTAATTGTTGGATCCCATCCGCAGAACGCCGCGAACCGCACAATACGGCACCAAGCAAGGTTTCGATTTCCGCGTCGCTGTTACGGCGCATCACCCTTTCGAGTGGCGCGATCGCCTCAACGTGACGATTTTGAGCCAGCAAGGCATGAGCCAGAACGAGCACCGCGCTCCTGTCAGTACGGTTCGATTTCAGGATGTCGGTTGCGAGCAGCCTGGCTCGATCGAATTGCTGCATCTGCAGTGCGAGAGAGGCTTGTTGCAGAGCTTGGTCACGGGAACTGTTCTGCTTGCTGGTCATGACGTCGACTTTAAACCACTTCCGCCGAGATCCAACAGTAGCCATAGGTTTTTTTCAGTCGCCTTCAGTCACTTCGGGGGAGCATGTCGCTTCAGCAAGCCGTATGAGTTCGACTTGGGAATGAGTCGCTGTTTTCTTGAATATCTCGCGCAAATGCCAACGAGCGGTAGCCAAAGTAAGGCCCAACTTCTCAGCCGCAATAGTCAGGGTCGTCCCTTCCGCAAGTAGCGCCGTCAACGTGCATTGACGCGGGCTGAGACGAAGAAATTTTGAAAGTTTAACCGAATCGAATTTTCGAATTGATCTGATTTGCTGAGAAACAGCCGGGTATCCGGTTTGCGACGAGCCATCAGCGAAAATCGCCGATGACGGGTGGGTAATAGTCAGGTACGGGATCTCCAACGGGAAATTCTCTCCCATCGATTGTTTGCTTCCTTTGGTATTCGCCGATCGTTGCCCTGCTGCTCAGCATGTTGCGGATCGTCGATTGGTCCCAACGCTTCGAAGTACCAAACGCAGGGATCTGCTTTGAATTCAGTAATTTTGCGATTGTGTAACCGCCCAAGCCGGCAACACTTAGCTCGAAAATCTGTCGTACAATTTCAGCGCGCTCGGGGAACTACATTCAAAGGTTGACGACGGAAGTAGAGCAAATACGCAAAGCCTCTGGTCGCGTGAAATTAGAAAGTGGATCAGACGAGTTGCTCTTCCGCTTCACGGAAGTCAAAGGGAAATTCTGGATAGAGGCTTGGGTTGATGACAAAGCGAAGAATAAGTGGATTGAACGCGATGTCATTGGAAACACGCTGTTCGAGCAAATCGAACAGATAAGGCGCAAATACAATGTGCCGGATGCGTACAACCAGTTGCTCGAACTGGTGAGAGGCGACTACAGCTCTGAAACACCTGGGACTAAAAAAGAGTATCCAATTCACTTCCGGCTCGGAAACGCTGGCGTACACGAAGTGCACATGGCTATCACGCCGGTCGAGACCAAAGATAAATCGCCTTGGACTATAAGGTACGAGATTGTCTTACGGCGTAACAAGGCCGATCAAGTCGTATCGTTAGGACGCATCACTTCCGATGACCCGAAAATGAAAGACAAGTGGGCGTATAATCAAGAGTTCAACAGGCTGCTCGGCGTATTCGATGTCGCATTGCCTGAACCTGCGCGAACGTCCGAGGCCGCAAAGCCGCAACGGTAGTGTTGATGGCGCAGCGACGGTTCGAGATGCAACCCCGCTAACTCATTCTGAACCGGCAGCTAAGTAGTTGATCCTACTAGGGTTGAATTTGGCCTTACATTCAGAATGCTCGTTGAAATTGCTC
Source organism: Bradyrhizobium sp. AUGA SZCCT0160 (assembly GCF_018130105.1). Classification (NCBI taxonomy): domain Bacteria; kingdom Pseudomonadati; phylum Pseudomonadota; class Alphaproteobacteria; order Hyphomicrobiales; family Nitrobacteraceae; genus Bradyrhizobium; species Bradyrhizobium sp. AUGA SZCCT0160. The sequence goes on along the minus strand of NZ_JAFCMD010000008.1, from coordinate 231,562 downwards.
GGGGTCCTGCCTGATTTTGATTCCGCCATTCGGAGGTTCGATCCTTCCCGCCCCAGCCAGCACTTAAGCTGCTGAGTTCGTTATGTAAGCAACTCTATTCCCGCCAGATTTTTTGGGCGCGTTCAAGTCGCTCTCCCGCCACCAAATCTGCGGTTGTCCGGCGACTCAGGGCACCTTGATCCCGGCACGTTCGATCACACGTGCGTACCCTGCACGCTCCTTGGCGAGCGCCTCGGCGTAGGCCGGACCGGGCAGTTCGGTCTGGAGTACACCAAACTTTTCGAGTGCGGTGCGGACTTCGGGGATCTTGCCGACCGCGACCAGCTCTTCAATGAGCTTCTTCACGATGTCGGGCGGCATGTTGGCGGGGCCGACCCAGCCGAATGCCGGCATCAGTTCGAAGCCCGGTACGGTCGCGGCTGTCGGCGCGATCTCCTTGGCGAGCGGATAGGGCCCAAGAGAGGTGATCGAGACGGTACGCAGCTTGCCGCCTTTCACCTGCTCGTATGCCACGGCGAAGTTGTCGCAGGCGAGCTTGATTTGACCACCAATCAGATCCTGGATGCTGAGGTTTGATGCGCGGTAGGTGACGGGCGTCATCTTGACCCCCACGGCGTCCTCCAGCATCGCGCCGCAGATATGCTGCGTCGTGCCGGGGCCGGATGTCGCATACGGCGTCTCCGGGTTCGCCTTCAGCCAGGCGATGAGCTCCGCCATGGTGTTGGCGGGGACGGACGGGTTGACGAGCCAGATGTTCGGCTGCGCTGCCATGCCATAGAGGTAGGTGAAGTCTTTGTCGACGTCGTAGGGGATCTTGTCCTTGATCAGTATCGGATTGATGGCGATTCCGCCGGAGGTTGCTACCGCAACGGTGTAGCCGTCCGGCGCCGCACGCGTCATCGCGTGCAGGCCGTTGACCCCGCCCGCACCGGGCCTGTTCTCGACGATGAACTGCTGGCCGAGCCGCTTCGTCAGTTGGTCTGCAAAAATGCGCGCCATGACGTCCGTGTTGCCGCCGGCGGCGAACGGCACGATGATCGTCACGGGCCTCGATGGCCACTTTTCTTGCGCCGTCGTAGCACCAGTGAGCAAGCCGAGCGTCACGGCCACCATAGCAAGCCTTGCGAGAATACGGGACGGCATTTCGTTCTCCGGTTTCTGACGGGTGGTAGCGCAGCAAGAAAGTCGGTCAGTCCGAGGCTTCTGGCCGTTGTAGTGTCGGCAAGAAGCATACAGTTGTATAAAAAATTTGGCTACCGCTCGAGCAAGCGAATCCCAGCGCGCGCGATCTGGACGGCGCTCTCCCTCGGGCCCCGGAGGGCATGTCAGGGCTCTGGTTCCGCCAAGAGATGTGGCTGCTTCGCTCAGGGGACGGCGAATGCTGCGAAATTTGATTAACTCGGTGAACCGCCCAGGAGCGGCGTGCCGCAAGTTTGCCTGCGTTCAAGGAATTTGTTCGACTAGCGACCGCACTGTCGCGAGACAGTTCTTTTTCTGGTCGTCCCAACCTTCTTAAATGTCGAGTTCAGCCGCCCGACCGTACCTGGAGTTCGAATCCCGCTCGCTGTACCCGCAATTCTACGGGAATGATGTGGCCCGCAAACCACAATTGCCGTGCGAGCGCTCAATACGGTCGCCCCCCGATTGCGGCGGACCGAACGAATCAACTAGACCGCAAACGGGGCTGGGAAGCGGAGTAGTAGTATGAGAGTAGCTTCCCTAGAAAGTATATTGACGGCGGCCACGCTGGTGTCGGCTGTCGTCGTCGTGGTGTGGGGGATGAAGATTTTCTACGGCACGTAGGCGTGAACTACCGTCCGACAAGCGACCTCCGGCCAAGAAGAGGTTCGTGGTAATGACATTACTTCCGCGGCGGCGGAAGCTTCCTTCTCGAACTGTCAAACGTTTGTAGGGCAGCATGTCGTAAGATCCTTGTTCGAAAGTCTTGTTGCGAGAACAATCAGTTTCAAGAGGGCATTCTGGTTTCAACCCTCATGCATTTCAGCTCCTTTTTGATGATCGTCGCCTTGGCCGTATTGGGCGTGCAGCTGGCCTATGCGCTGTATCAACTGGTCACGTTCGTGATCTGATCGGAAATTGCGAGGCAGCTCGCTGGCCCCCATTTCGTCGGTTTTCCTGTAAAATACTCTGTCAGGAGAGAGTTTGCCTGGAGACGGGTGCGATCGGCACTGCGTCGCCAGCCAGCAACAGGTGAGGGCTTTCGGCCGTGAGGACGCATCCAGCGACGACACGCTCCATTCCCTGCTTTCTGGCGGCAATCGCGGCAGTAGTGCTGCTTGCGCTCCCCGCCGTCGCCGCCGAACCCACGCCACGGCAACCGGGGCTCGCCGACGCGGTAAACGCCATTCCACCGGCAGAACTCTATCGCGGGCAAACCATCGTGACGGGGCAGGGCGAGGCAAACCGTATCCTCGGCTTCGCATCGTGCCTGGAAGACGTTCTCGTCAAGGTAAGCGGCATGCTGCGGCTCGCAGGCGATCCGCGTCTCGACCCATACAAGGCCGATGCTGCGAAACTGGTTCGGGACTTTTCCTACCGCGATGAAAAGGGCGGCAAGCCGAAGAACGACGAGCAGGGCACCCGTGATCGCTCCTTCATTCTGACGGCCGAGTTCGACGAGGCCGCCATCAACGGCATGCTTGCCGAGCTGGGCGTCAAGCCATGGCTTACCCGCCGCCCGGTGCTTGGCGTCTTCGTGGAGATGCAGCCGGGCGCGCGACGATACGTGGTTGCAGGGGATTCGAAAGAGACGGAACTGCAGCGGGCTGCCCTCCTGGCGGCCGCGGCCAAGCGGGGAATGCCCGTCGTGCTGCCCGATGCCGCAGCGCTGGCTGGCGTCGGCACCAATGAGCTTGCGCTTGCGAGCATCGCGCCCGCGAAGATCGCCGAAGCCGTGGCCGGGCGGGGCGGAGAGGTCGTGCTGATCGCCCGCCTCGTGTGGGACGATCAAAAGCTGCGGTGGAACTCGAACTGGCAGCTCGATTGGCAGGGCAGGTCGCAGCAATGGCAGCTTGCGGCTGTCACGTTCGACGAGGCCTTCCGGCAAGGCATCGGCGCTGCCGCGCAAATCATTGCCGGGCACCAATAACGAACCGGAATTCGGCCGGGCAGCGGTGTGGTGACTCGGATCGATGCGCGATAACGGATGCTGTCGACCGAGACGGTTAAACCACCCACGCCGACGACGTCGTGAGTCAGGGCGCTGTCAGCCGATGCGCCCCACCGAACGAAGCCAATCAGCGCGACGAGAACACATTCTTCAACTGCACCAGGAATGTCACCAGCCATGCGCAGGCAAACATGCCCGCGAGACCCAGCGCCGTTCTGCGATCAGTCAAAGACAGGTTTGTCCACCACCATATCCGGTAAAGCCATAACCCTGTCGTGGCGATGCCAAGCAAGCAGACCAGCATCTTGAGAAAGGACGAGTTCGCGACACCTAAAGCGCCAAACAAGAGCGTTGCTGGAATGAGAAACATCGTGCAGGCGGATATCAAGGTCTCGTTCATGGGTCCTCAAGACATCTACGAATCGCGAGATTACAGATGCAGTTTGCAGCAACCGGCATCCTTCTGGAAGTGACACCAAGCGACTGATGATTGGCTTTGCCCGCCTACGATGCAAAGCGGACATTGGCAGACGAGGGCAGCCAAGGACCACCGGAGTGCTCCACTCAGCCAACCGCGGAAACGCCCGTTTTGAGGAGACTTTCAACGGAGACAAATTTCGATCCCGCTGAGCGGTGGGCCGGCAGTGGAATCTGGCCGAAGAATTCCCCGATCATGTGACGCCTCTCAATTCGTCCTCGACCGCTGCTCAATGGACCGAGGCAATCTTCTCTTACTCACATCCGGATTCGACGCTTACCTGATCACGTGTTGCCGTCGCCTCGCATGTCCGCTGGTGAGGTCGAAGCAGACTTGCTCGTAGATTAACCGGAACGTCTGCTGGTGACCCGAGCCGACATCGGTCAGACGCGCGCGCCTGCTCACGCGCTCACCAAGTGCCTCTATTCAGTCATGCTGATGACGCAATTTCTTTCTTAGTCGGTGGGAAAGACACCTGTGGAAGGACCACCCTGGTTCCCACAACGGTTCCGTCGCCAGTGTCGGCACGAACCCGCAAAAATCGGCACAAGCTCGTCAACGCATCCGCGTTCGCTTGACCATTTTCTGCGGGATCGGGAATCGAACGATCCAGAAAATCAATCGAGGAGTTATGATGTTGTTTCGCTCGGGCGCCGCAATTTGCGGTGTCGTAGTGCTGCTTGCCATTTCTGTTACCGTTGCTCGAAGTGAAATGGCTGCAGTTCATTCAAGCGCGGTCGTCAATGCCGCTTCGGGGGACGCGATTGTTGGCGCAGCATCCACGTACAATCCGTTCCGGCCCGGATGGCGGGAGGGCGGTCCGAACACAGCTTCAGGCGAGCGCTATGAGCCCTCTGTCTGGGCAGCTGCCATCAAGACGAGTCTGCGCCAGAAATTTGGTGGGGTCCGATATGGCGCGAGGCCGAAATATGCCCTCGTTGAGGCTGTAGGCAAGAAGGTCATCGTCAAGATAAATGACGTGGGGCCACTAACGCCTGGCCGCATCATTGACCTCAATGAGCGGACGATGCGCCATTTCGATCCAAGCCTGCAGCTCGGGGTAATTTATGGCGTAAGCGTCAGGCCGCTTTTCGGCGACTATTGGATTCCCGGACCGGTTGGCTGATCATCGCAAGGCGCTGGCACGGCGCAATTTGCGTCGCTGCCGTCCTGGTCCGATCCTCAGGTTTCGATGCCCAGTACGGGGCCACCGAATTGCGCTCCGTGAGCGCCGATCGGCGACCTGTGCGGTTCGTCGGCAGAGGGCGCGCCGTCAACCAGAACGTCAATTCTTTGCCGCAGATGACCAACCAGCTGTTCAGCGCCGACAGTCAGGCAGCCATGATGTCCCCATGGTACCTCGACGACGTCGAGTTGAGAACTGAGATGCCGCCACGCCCGGCCGTCGTGTTCGGCCGCGTAGAAAGTCACAGGGACCTCAAGCGGTGCCGGAAGATATTGCGCCATGGCGGCTGAATAAGCGTGCCACAACGCCGGCGGAATCTCGAGCTCGGCGGTCGTAATCGGCGTACTCGTCGACGCCTTGAAGCGACGCTCCAGCTCCGCCATTTTTTCAAATGCCCGGCGTAGAAGGTAAAGCGGAAGCAGCGGCTTCATCAGCCCGATGATCGCCCGCGGTACCGGACGCGCACTGATGGTCGGCGGGTCGACCATCGCAACCATATCAACCTTGTGGCCGGCGGCCATCAGCAGGCGGGCTGTTTCAAACGCCACCATGGCGCCGTTGCATTTGCCACCCAGGAGGAAAGGACCGCTGCTCTGCCTCTCCAGAACAAGCGGCAGGCGGTCGGCGGCCATCTCTTCGATCGACGGCGGAATCCTTTCCCCACGAAGACCATGGGGATCGATCGAAATGATCCGGTAGTCGGGCCCGAAAAGCTCGACCATCCGCCGCATACCCGAGTGGCCGCTGACAATGTCCCCATTGAAGAAGAACAGGGGAGACCGATCGCCGCCGGCACCGAACTGGAGGAACGGCGTCGCCGGGGTGCCTGTCTGCATGGCGATTTTTGGGGCAAGTTGGCGGATCGTTTCCGCCCCGTACAGAATCGTTCCCGGTAGGCGTTGGCCGATCAGCCGCTCGATTTCGATGAGCATTTCCATCGCTAGAAGGGAGTCACCACCGCTGGCGAAAAAATCATCTTCGACCGTCACAGCCTCGGACTTCAGCAGCCTCCGCCACAGGGTCAGCAATTCAGCTTCCAGATCCAATGGCCCTTTGTTCACAACAGGCACGGGCATCGCGCCCTGATCGCCCATCAACCCGTCGAACGACTCGCGCAGCCGTCGGCGCTGCACTTTTCCCGTCGCCCCTTTTGGCAGTTGGTCGAGGATCAGAATGCGCCGCGGAATCTTGAACGAGGCCAACGCGCGTTGCAGGAACTGGCGAAGCTCCGCAGGTGTCGCCTGCGCACCAGGATGGGGAACGATGGCGGCTGCGACGTCCTCGCCAAGGCGTGGATGGGGGATTGCGAAAGCAGCGGCCTCGGCTATGGCGGGATGGCGTAGTAGGGCGGATTCAACCTCAGCAGGGGCGATCTTCTCACCGCCGCGGTTGATCAGTTCGCTCAGGCGCCCGTGCAGCGACAGGAAGCCGTCCTTGTCGAGGCTGCCGATATCGCCCGTGCGCAACCAACCCTCTTTGAAAGCAGCTTGATTGAGTTCCGGCGCATCGAGATAGCCAGAGATCACGGTGGGGCCACGAACCCAGACCTCGCCCCGCTCGCCAGCTGGTAAGGCATGTCCATCCTCACCAACAATGGCCACGGTATCAGGCCACGGTTGCCCGCAAGTCCCTGGCCGGTTTGGACCAGGCGGCGGCAGGTTGGTGGCGATTTGCGCGGCTTCGCTGGAGCCATAATGTTCCAGCACCGGCACGCCCAAAATGCGCTGCAGGTCGTTCTGCACCTCCTTCGGGAGTGGCGCGCCGCCCGATACAACGAACCGCAGAGTGTGCGCCGCCTGTGCATCCTCAAGGCTTTTTGCCTTGTCGAGCACGGCAGTGTGGAGCGTGGGACCCGCCGAGTACCAGGTCGGCCGCAGGACATCGAGCCATTCATCGAGCGCCACGACGGCAAAGTTCGCCGGCACAGCAATGCTGCCGCCCGTCAGCAGTGGTGTGAAGACCGTTACTTTGAGCCCATGGGAGTAGTGAGGCGACGACGCGCTCAGGCAGCGGTCCTCAGGCGTGAGGCCGAACCAGGCCTGAAGCCGTGCGGCCGCCGCCAGCATATTGCCATGACTGAACGGAATGAGCTTTGGCTGCGCGGTCGTGCCCGACGTCTGCAGGATGAAGGCAGGCGAGCCCGGATCGGGCTCAGCGTCGATCGCAGGGGAGTTGGAGGCCTGCACGTCGATATTTAGTCCAAGCTGACCGTGTCCGATCGGAGCGGCTTCGATCACGGCAATCCTTCTCTGCTCAGCGGCCTGACACGCTTCAGAGGCCCTGCCTTGCGGCACGAGAAGCGCGTTCAGGTGCAGCATGTCGAGACGTTGATCGAATTCCGCCTCGGACAGTCGCGGATCAAGAGGAACCGCGATGCTGCAGCAGGCCACTGCCACGATGGCGAGAGCCGCCTCCGCGCCGTTCGGCATGAGTACCCCGATCCGAGCCTTGCAATCGAACCCAGCCAAACGAAGCTGCCGGCGGATGCCGTCCAGCTGGCGCTGAAGGTCGCGGTACGTCAGCGGCGCAAAATTGGTGGAGACAATCGCCGGCTGGTCCGGGAACCGGCTGGCAGTCCGACCGATGACCTGGCCCAGCGTGCCTTGGACCTCGAGCTCTGCGCCGTCGCGGACGGACGAGGCTCCCTCGGACAAGATCACGCAAGCCGAATTCGCGTTCCCCAGGAGCAAATTCGTCACACAAGCCTCCCGTGACCACAACAATGTGACCGCTGTGTGCCGCCGCCGCTACACCAAGCCACTGCAATCGCCAGTGGCAAGATTACACCCACCTCCCCACTGACTGGACAACTGGCAATGATGGGTACCTCGGATGGGTAGGGGAATTCTGCCTATGGAATTCTGTATACTTTGGCAGCGTATCGGGCAGGCGATAGAGCTCTGGACGGCGCATGGCCTTACCTACGAAAATGGTCGCAGGCAGGCGATGCTCGTCTGTAACAGGGGGACGCCCGCCTTGTTCGCTCGCGTGCGGCGGCCAGGGTCCGATGGGCGCGGATGATTGCTATGTCTTTATTCCGGTTTCACCCGCCACCAGCAATTCGCAAGCGAGGCCTGCGAAGCGCAATACTAGCGGGCCTGGGCCGCGGCACGCATAGCTGGCCAGCCCTTCTTGTGTTGAAGGGGCTCAATGCCGCACTCACGGCGGTATCGAATTTCGTCCTGGCGTATGTGCTGGTTCGAACAGTTGGCCTGGAGTCGTATGCTTTTATTGCGGGCTTGCTGGCGGTCGCTGCTCTTGTGGTGCAATGCGATCTTGGAATTACCGTTCTGACATTTTCCGAACTGCGGTCCCACTACCTGAGTGAGGCTGACAGACGTAAGGCGAACCAGGACGACCACGACCTAGTGCGAGCAACCGTGACGATCTACACCGCGATCGCTGCCATCGCCGTCGCAATTCTGGGTGTGGCGTTCGTTTCCGGCATTATTCCTGTCGCACATCATGGCATCGGATACTTCCTGATTTTCGCCGGAGCTGTCTGTCCTTTGCCGCGCATGCCGCTTCGCGCGGCCATCAACGCCAGGGATGGCTTTGTTTGGACCGAGGGCGTTGATCTGGTTAGACGTGTCGCGATCCTGGCGGTGACGATCGCGATGCTTTTCGGCCTTTCGTTTGTCGCATATGGCGCACTGAGCTTGTGCATATGGGTGACGTCGATATCAGCTCTGGTCTGGCTCGCCCGCCCACACGGCTTTGCATTGCAGAGTGGAGTGTTTCTCAAAGGTCTGCTTTTTCTGAGGCGCAAGTTTCGGAAGGCGAGCGCGACGGTCGTGTTGTCGTCGTCCGAGTTTGTGATCAGCATTTTTCCGTACTACCTGCTGGCTGCGACAGGGGATGGAGCGGCAATTGTCGCGTTCGATATGTTCTATAAGGTGTCGCGCTTCGCGATGGTGACCTACCTGATTGGCGCAGAGACGGCCCTCCCTCATCAAACGCGCGCGCTACATAACGCAAATGCGTTCGGATTGGGCAGGGCAACCGCGGCCGGATTCCTGTTGGGTTTATTGCCGATGACCCTTGGCATTGTCGCGGTCTCCATGTTCGGCGAAAGGATATTTGGTACTATTTTGAACGATAGCGGAATAGTCTCGCCGACTATGCGCGCGGCACTTTGTGCAATGCTCGTGTTCATGCTGATACAGACAACGTGCGCATTCGTGCTGGTCGGCGCGGGAAGATTTGAGGCGCTTGCCCGTCGCGCCAGCATCACCCTTGCGGGGATGGCGCTGATCAGCGCTCTTACGTTTCTGTTTCATTGGAGCATCGACACGTTTATCGTCGCCTATGTATGTGTCTATGGAGGAGGCGCTTTGCTTTACGCGGCGTGTCTGTATTCGCTAAGCAGATCCTTGTGGGAAAAGAGCTCTCACGCCTTCAAAATGGGAACGTAAATCGGCGATGGAAATGCGCCAATCTGCGGGCGCCGGCGGCTTCTCAAGAAAGCAGGGAGAGAAAAATTCCCGAACGCCATTGCCGGCAGCGCTCATTAGCGTCGGCGCAGCGGACGTTCGTAGGCGACGATCGCCACATCAGGAAATGTGGTCTCGATTTCAAGGATCTCATCAAGGGCGGCAGGATCCAGACGCGCCGGGACGATCCGATTGCAAAGACCCCGACCGACCTCCGCCTCTTGCCGGGTGCGATAGGCCATCAGATAGACGCCAAGCCGATCTCCGGCCTGCGCCAGGAGGCGACCCTCTTCTGCGCTTGGCACGTACCACTCCGACGCATCGATTTCGGCGAGTTCGCAATCCTCGAATTGATCGAGAATCGGCAATCGCCCGCAAGGACGCCCGACGGGATTGTCGCGCTTATCCGGCCGGGCTTCGATCACGTCACGGGTCTCCTGCGGTTTTGCGTTGACATCAAACTGTGATGCATTGGACCATGGCGCAAGCCTTCATCGCACCCGGTCGCAAACCCGGAATAACAAGAAGTTGGAACTGATGATCCTTTATTCCGCAGCGCTTAGCATGTTTGGTGCCAAGGTCCAGATCGCCCTGATCGAGAAGGCAATCGATTTCCAGCTGGTCATGGTGCCATACGATCGCGATCGCGGCTACGAGCCGAAACATCCCGAGGTGCTACGGGTCAATCCGAAGCGGCAGGTGCCGGTGCTGATCGACGGTGACGTGGAGATTTTCGACTCGACACAGATCTTCGAGTATCTGGAGGACGTGCAACCGGCGCCGCCGCTGTGGCCCCGCAAGCCCGCAGCGCGGGCCGCCGCACGCCTGCTCGAGATGAAGTCCGATGAAGTTTATTTCCCGCACGTCATCAGGTTGATGGGATTGCAGGACGAGCCTGACGACCCGGCCGCGGTCGCAGCACGTGACCGTGCGTCACGCCATTACCTGGAGATGAATGCGCTTCTGACTGATCGCGAATGGCTCGCCGGCGATTACAGCTTTGCAGACATTGCGTTCTACATGGCCGCTTTGTTCGGCGAACGCATGGGAGCGGTGCTGGGGCAGGAGACACCGAGGCTGCTTGCGTGGCGCGAGCGCATGACCTTGCGGCCCGCCGTGATGCCGGTTGTCACCGCGCTGGCGCACTACCTGTCGAGTCAGGGACGACCGGTGCCGGGGTGGCTCGATGCAGCCGTGAGATAGCCGGCAGGCGTTCACCCCAGGCGCCAACGCGCATCATGAGCCGCGATACGGTCCAGGCGCGTTGTCGATCATCTACGTCCATTCCGCCCCTTCCTGCGGCCTGGATTGGGCGGTATCAAGGAGTCGCGCGGGCGGTAAGCTGTCGCCCCCGACGCCAGCAGGGGTCGTTACATGGCATTTGAACTGTTCCAACTGACCGGCCAACGGGCGCTCATAACCGGCTCGTCGCAGGGCATCGGCTTCGCGCTGGCGCAGGGCCTTGCCGAACACGGCGCCGAGATCGTCCTCAACGGCCGCGACGCCGGCAAGCTGGAGGCGGCCGCGGCGAAACTCAAGTCCGCCGGACACAGGGTATCGGTGGCCGGCTTCGACGTCACGAACGCGCAAGCCGCCAGGGATGGCGTCGGGGCGATCGAGCAGAACACCGGGCCGATCGATATCCTGATCAATAACGCCGGCATGCAGTTCCGCTCGCCGCTCGAAGACTTTCCCGTCGAGAGATGGGAGCAATTGCTCGCCACCAACATTTCGAGCGCGTTCTATGTCGGCCAGGCCGTCGCCCGTCACATGATCCCGCGTGGTCGGGGCAAGATCATCAACATCGCCTCGGTGCAGAGCGAACTCGCGCGCCCGGGCATTGCGCCCTACACCGCAACCAAGGGGGCGATCAAGAACCTGACCCGCGGCATGTGTACCGACTGGGCCAAATACGGCCTGCAGATCAACGCGCTGGCGCCGGGTTATTTCAAGACCCCGCTCAACCAGGCGCTAGTGGACAATCCGGAATTCTCGGGCTGGCTCGAAAAGCGAACCCCTGCCGGACGCTGGGGCAATGTCGAGGAGCTGGTCGGCGCCGCCGTGTTCCTGTCCGGAAGGGCGTCGTCCTTTGTCAACGGGCACACGCTCTATGTCGATGGCGGGATCACCACCAGTCTGTAAGCTTCGCGCCGCGGGAGTTCCACATGAAAGCCGTCGTCATCCATGCCGCCCGCGATCTGCGGGTCGAGGAACGTGAAGCCGAGGCCGCCGGCGCGGGACAGGTCGAGATCGCCGTCGAGGCCGGCGGCATCTGCGGCTCGGATCTGCATTATTTCAACCATGGCGGCTTCGGCACGGTGCGGGTGCGCGAGCCGATGATCCTCGGTCACGAAGTGGCCGGGACCATCAAGGCGCTGGGGGCGTCGGTATCCGGGCTCGCGATCGGCGACCGCGTCGCCGTTTCGCCGAGCCGGCCCTGCAATGCCTGCGACTATTGTCTGAAGGGCCAGCAGAACCAGTGCCTCAACATGCGCTTCTATGGCAGCGCGATGCCGATGCCGCATATCCAGGGTGCGTTTCGCCAGCGCCTCGTCGCGGAAGCCTGGCAATGCCACAGGGTTGCCGACGGTGTCTCGATCAACGAGGCGGCCTTTGCGGAGCCGTTCGCCGTTGTCCTGCATGCGGTCAACCGCGCCGGATCGCTGCTCGGCAAGCGGGTGCTGGTGACGGGATGCGGCCCGATCGGCGCCCTGGCGATCGTGGCGGCGCGTCGGCACGGTGCGCGGGAGATCGTTGCGACCGACGTAATGGCCGCGGTTCTCCAGAAAGCGCTTGGGCTCGGCGCCGACCGGGTGATCAATGTCGCTGAAGCCCCCGATCAGCTCGGCGCCTATTCGGCCAACAAGGGCTATTTCGATGTCCAGTTCGAGGCGTCCGGCAACGAACGGGCGGTCCGCTCGGGGCTGGAGGTGCTCAAGCCGCGCGGCGTCCTGGTTCAGCTCGGCCTCGGCGGCGACGTTTCGATCCCGCAAAACATGGTGGTGGCCAAGGAGATCGAAATGCGCGGCACCTTCCGCTTCCATGAAGAATTCGGCCTCGCCGTCGACCTCATCAACCGGAAACGGGTGGATCTGGCGCCGCTGCTGACCGGGGTTTTTGGACTGGAAGAGGCGATACACGCCTTCGAGGTTGCGGGAGATCGCAGCCGATCCATGAAGGTTCAGCTAAGCTTCTGAAGATACCGGAAGATAACAGGGGGAGAAAAAAATGAAACTCGTACGTCTGTTGGGTGCGGTGGCGTGCCTGATCCTGTTTCAGGCCTCGGCCATGGCGCAGGAAGTGTCGCTGCGTCTCGTGTCTGCCTTTCCGGAAAACAGCTTTTACGTTTCCCATCTTTTGAAGTGGGTGAAATCGGTAAACGAGCGCGGCAAAGGGGTCCTGCAGATAAACTTCATCGGTGGCCCCCGTGCCATTCCCACATTTGAAGTTGGCAATGCGGTGAAGACGGGGGTCGTCGATATCGCCATGTCGACCGGGGCTTTTTACACCAACGTCATGCCCGAATCCGACATGCTGAAGCTCGCTGAAAAGCCGGTCGCCGAGCAACGAAAGAACGGAGCCTTCGACTACATCAACAAGGTGTGGAACGAGAAAGCCAACATGCAGTACCTGGCGCGGATGGTGGAGAGCCAGCCGTTCCATCTCTATCTTAACAAGAAGATCGACAAGCCGGACCTTACCGGCCTCAAGATCCGGATCACGCCGGTTTATCGCGAGTTCTTTCAGGCGCTCAATGCGAATGTCGTCACGACTGCTCCAGGTGAAGTCTATACGGCGCTGGAGCGAGGGGTTGTTGATGGCTATGGCTGGCCGATCGGTGGGTTGTTCGACCTGAACTGGCAGCAGCACACCAAATTTCGCGTCGATCCGGGCTTTTACGATGCGGAGGTTTCCATCATCGTCAATTTGGACAAATGGAAGAGCCTTACCGAGAAGCAGCGTGACTTCCTGAACAGCATGGCGTTGGAGCTGGAGGCCGGCAACAGCTTCTGGAAGCAGTATGCCGTCGATGAGGAAAAGCGGCAGGCGGATGCCGGCATCCAGACGATCAAGCTGGATGGCGACAAAGCGAAGGTCTTCGTCGATACCGCCTATAGCGTCGCTTGGGCGGCTGCGATCAAGGCGAGTCCGGCGCATGCGGAAAAGCTGAAAGCATTGTTCGGGAATCGCTGATAACTGCGACGTCCGCCAGTGGCGAGAGAGTGTGCTCTATGGATGTGCTGGATCGGTCGATTGGCAAGCTTTGCCTCGCGTTGGTATCCCTGGCATGTGCGTTACTGTTCGGGATGATGCTGGTCATTTGCGTTGACGTATTCCTTCGCAACGTGGCCGTGCCTGGGATGCCCCGCGGGTTTGCCTTGGCCAGCGACCTGTCTGAGTCTGCGATCTATCTGATGACCTTGCTGGTGGCGCCGTATCTGTTGCGAAGCGGTCGCCATATCCGGATTGATCTCCTGCTCCACATGGTGCCGGCGCGGATCGGCTGGCTCATGGAGTTGCTTGCCGCCTGCGCGATGCTCGTTTGTTGCCTGGCGATTGTCTGGTACGGCTTCATTGTTACCGCGCGCAGCGCGGGCAGCAACGCTATGCTCATCAAGACCGTCGTCTATCCGGAGTGGTGGATTCTGGTGCCGCTGCCGTGTGTGTTCGTGCTGTTGTCGCTCGAGGCGATCTTCCGGCTGCGAAGCCTCATTGACGGGCCCCGACAGCCGCGCAACGAGCAGGTGTCGGTGTCATGATGAGTTGGGAAGCTGCCGCCTGGTTACTGCTCGGCGGATCAACCGTTCTGATGTTCGCCGGATTGCCGGTCGGATTCGCGTTTCTCCTCATCAATCTGATCGGAGCCTACCTTTTTATGGCCGGTGAAGCCGGCCTGTCCCAGCTCGTGCGCAGCTCGGTCTCCTCGATCACCACGTTCTCCCTGACGCCGATTCCGCTCTTTGTCCTGATGGGCGAAGTGCTTTTTCACACCGGTTTGGCGGTCAAGGTCATCGACGGCATTGAGAGGGTTATCAAGCACGTCCCGGGCAGACTTGCGGTGGTCGCGGTCGTGGCCGGAACCGTGTTCAGCGCGATTTCGGGATCGACGATCGCAACGACGGCGATGCTCGGCAGCCTGATGGTGCCGATCATGCTGTCGAGGGGCTATCATCCCACGATGGCAACGGGCCCCATCATGGCGATCGGCGCGGTTGATATGCTGATTCCGCCGAGCGCCCTTGCCGTTTTGTTGGGAAGCCTCTCCGGCATTTCGATCTCCAAGCTCCTCATCGGGGGAGTTATGCCGGGCATCATTCTTTCGGTTCTCTTCGTGGGGTGGATTATCCTGCGCACGCTATCCAAGCCGGAATTGGCGCCCGATAGCGAATTCAAGGAATACAGCGGATGGGCGAGGTTCAGTCCGCTGGTACTCTATGTGGTGCCGCTGGTTTCGATCTTCGGGCTTGTCGTCGGTGCGATGGTGGCCGGCTGGGCAACACCGACAGAGTCTGCGGCGATCGGCGCTTTCGCGACGATCGTCCTCGCGGGCGTCTACCGAGCGTTGACGCCGAAAGTTCTGTGGCAATCCCTGCACGGCACGGTGCTTATTTCCGGGATGATTCTCTTCATCATCATCGGAGCAACGACCTTTTCTCAAATATTGTCGTTCTCAGGCTCCACGAATGGAATCGTCAACATCATCACGCAAAGCGGGCTTTCGGCCAACGCCCTGGTCATCGTCATGTTGTTGATCCTGATTGCGCTCGGCGTCTTCATCGATCAGGTCAGCATGATGCTGATCACGCTTCCCATCTTCATGCCGCTGGTGAACTCACTTGCGATCGACCCCGTGTGGTTTGGGGTGCTGTTCCTGATTTGCATGCAGCTTGGAATGTTGCTGCCGCCCCACGGCCTGTTGCTGATGACGATGAAGGGGGTGACGCCGCCTCAGGTATCGATGGGGCATATCTTCCAGGCGGTCATTCCCTACCTCGTCATCAGCATTGCAGTTCTCGCGCTGGTCTATCTGGTGCCTGGAGTGGCGACCTGGATGACGAAAGCGCTGTAGCGCGGACCTGGCATGATGCTGGCAAGGGATCGTTCTGGCCGCATAGCCAGGCTCTCGGTTGAAGCGAAACGCAATATGACGGATTGGGTACTCAAGAAGGATTACTGAGCCCCCTCGATTTCGGCGGTGTGATTGTTGAGGACGGCAATGGTCCCGCTACAGCTCAGCGCCGGACAGCGGTTTCCAAGAACTCCTGCACCGAGAGCGGCACCTCATCGAATTCAGGAAAGCGCCGACGCAACTCGTCGGCAATATCGACCGTGACGTCGCGCGACCAGCCCTCGGCAGTATTGAAGGCGACGATCCGCACAGGATGGCTAAACTGGTCTTCCAGAAGACGGCGGATCAGTGCCTCGCGGTCTGTGCCTTCCTCGTCTGCCTCGCACCAGGCGCGTCCGAGCCTGCCAAAATCGTTTAGCACCAGATAGATGTCGTGATCGCCGCGATATGGCACGATGGACGGGGAGCGAGGCATACGGAATAACTCTCGCGCGAAAAAGGGTATGGAACCTTACTCTGTTCCAATCCTCTGTGTTTGGAAAATCCGAGGTAAATCAAACGGATGATAGATGAGGGCGCGATCGGAGCCTATGCTCACGCCGCTGGGCTTTCAGCGCATCTGGTCCAGCAAGCCTTGGCCTCAGCTCGCTAGCCTCCGAGCTGGGGCTTTTTCCTTCTGCGAACAGTGGCGCCGCCCTGAGCGTTTCCAGGGCCATAGGTGCCAAAACTATCTCGGTTGCTGAAGTCCCGGTGACGACAACCACGCATCGCGATGAGCGTGTCGACTGCCTGATCTTTTTTGATGGCCTGCTCTGCAGAGGCCAGCGTCGTTGCAACCTGGACCTCCAGCCGTGCCGCTCGGCTTCGATGTTTTCCGTGATCATCGCCAGCGCAAGGCGCGCAGCACTGCAAGCAACGCAGAGCAGTGCATCCATTTTATGAGGGAAGGGCCGGTCCTTGTGCCTTTCGCGTAACACTCTCCAGGAAAGAAGTCTGAAGACACATGTGCCGACTGTCCGGTGCTCGGATCGTTACCTAAATCTGCGACCTAAGATAATCGAATCGTTTCGGAGCGAGGCCTGAACGAGGGCCCTCCGAAAGTGCAGGGAAGCGGACCATGAAGTTAATCAACAGCGCAGTGCTTGCCTCGGTAGCGTGTCTCGTCGCCACGGGCGCAGCCCAGGCCGCGGATCTACCAGTCAAGGCCAAGGCGGTCGAATATGTCAGGATCTGCTCCCTCTATGGAAATGGCTTCTACTTCATCCCGGGTACCGACACCTGCATCAAGCTCGGCGGTTACCTGCGCGCCGATGTCACCTTCAACGGCGGTGGCATTCAGGGCACCCCGGCCTGGAGTGGCGCCGCGGGTCAAAAAAGCCGGTTGAGCAACTACTATTTCGCGCGCGCCCGCGAAAACCTCAACATCGATACGCGTACCGCGACCGAATATGGCGTGCTCCGTACATACTTCGATGCGAATTTTTCCTGGACCTCGGGTACCTATGCCTCCACCGGCGCTGGCGGCACCGTTTACTCTGCGGCCGCCCAGGCCGGCGGCTTTGGTGGTGTTGGTAACCCCTCTGACGGCGGTCTATCCGGTGGTTCGTTCGCCCTCAACTTCGCGTTCATCCAGTTCGCCGGCTTCACGATCGGCAGGGCAATATCCCAGTTCGACGCACCATTCGCCGGCTATCCCGCCAACATCACGGACGCGCTGCTCGGCGGCCACTCCGACCAAACCGGCGTAAACCAGTTTTCCTATACGGCGGATTTTGGTCAGGGCGTCAGCGGTACGATCTCGTTGCAGGATCAGGTCACCTACTACCAGACCAATTTGTGGAACGCGTCCACCCTCACCGCGGCCAACTTCGCGGGCGGCGTGTATGGCGCCAATGCCTTCGGCGGCACGCGGGCTCCCGACATCGTCGGCATGCTTCGCGTCGACCAGGCTTGGGGCATGTTCCAGGCCTCGGTAGCCGCGCACAACATCCACGCGGCCTATTACGGCGGGACAGAAACTTCAGGTCATCCCAGCGACAAGTGGGGCTGGGCTGGTCAACTGGCCATGACGATCAAGAACCTGCCGACCGGCCCGGGCGACGACATCGATATTTCATTTGGCTATTCGGACGGTGCCAGCCGTTACGTCTGGCAGAGCCTAGTCGCACCCACCGTCGCCATGTACGGCAGCAGCGGCCTGACTGGCGTCTACCAAGGCCTGAGTATTGGCGGCGTTTCCGACGGCATTTTCACGACCGGCAACGGGATCGAGACGACCAAACTGTGGGGCTTTCGTACTGGCTACACGCACAACTGGAACAGCCAGTGGAATTCAGCGCTCTTCGGCTCCTACACGTCGGTCAGCTACAATGCCACGGCAAGAGGTTATATCTGCGCCACCGTCGCCACCTTCCTGACGCCCGGCTCGACCTGCAACCCGAACTTCAACGTCGCGCAGATCGGCACCAACACGCGCTGGTCCCCAGTGAAGAACCTCACGTTCACGGGTGAGCTGATGTACACGCATGTGGATCAGCAATATTCCGGCGTCGCCGCCTTGCCGGCGGTCAGTGTCAAGCCGGCAGCCCTGTACGAACTCAAGGACCAGGGCACATTGTCACTCGCCTTCCGCGCCCAGCGTAACTGGTAAGACGAGCCTATGCTTGCGGCGGGTTGCTCATCTTGATGAGCGCCTGCCGCACGGCTTCCACCAGGTCCAGGGCCACTGGCGAGGGACTGCGCTGCGGCGGAAACACGGCAGCGAATTCGAAATCGATCCGCGGCAGGAAAGGCCGCGCCACGACGCCCCGGTTCTCGAACTCCTGCGCTGTGAACGGGTCGCAGATCGCGACGCCAAGTCCGGATGACACCAGCCCGCACATGATTTCCGAGAGGCTGGTCTCGACCCGGAGAACCCGGCGGACATCGTCGCGATTGAAGGCCTGGTCGATCAGATGCCGGCCGGTCGATCCCGACGTCAGCGACACGAAGGTCTCGCCTTCGAAATCGCGCGGCTGCAACGTCGCCTTGGCCGCGAGCCGGTGTCCGGTTGGCAGCACGGCGACGCGGGCCGGCGCCGGCAACCGCACGCTCGATAATCCCGCGTGGGCGATCGGCACTTCGGCGAAGCCGATGTCACATTGGTTGTTCAACACCCAGTCGACCACAATCGGTGAGATCACGCCGAAGAACGACAGATTGAGGTTCGGCCGCTCCATCAGGAATCGCCCGGAGAGCCTCGGCAAATAGCCGTTGGACAGCGCTGGCAGCGCCGCGATCCGCAGCGTGCCGGTCCGGCGGCTGCGGATTTCTTCGGCTGCCGCCGTGATCCGTTCGAGACCGACAAAGGACCGTTCGACCTCCATGTAGAGCGCCGTCGCGGCAGCCCTCGGCACCAGCCCGGTGCCGCGCTTGTCGAACAGCTCCATTTTCAGCAGCGCCTGGAAGTCGCGCAGCAACCGGCTGACGGCTGGCTGCGTCACAGCCATCAGCTTTGCCGCTTCCGTCACGCTGCCCGTCAGCATCATCGCGCGGAAGGCTTCGACCTGCCGCGAATTGATTCGAACCATCTTCTCTCCATCCATAACATTTCGGCATGAAGAGGGTGCCATTATTAATTGGACGACGAAAGCGTGGGTTGCGATCTTTTTCATCAAGGCTGGAGATAGCTGATTTTTTGGGCGACGCCGGTCGGGAGCGGACCGGTGATGGCCAAATCTCCACGCGGATCCGACATAGCGTCGTACCGCGATAGAGAGCCGGACAGAACAAGGATGCGCTCGTGATGTTACCCAGCAAACGGACTATTGGAGATCGATCGATATGAAGCATCTCGCCTTTGTCGGAGCCGTCAGCATTGCCGCGATCGCCCTAGCCCCGTCGGCGGGTTTGGCGCAGCAGAAGACACTCTATGTCGCCGGTTACGGCGGCTCGTTTGAGAAGACGATCCGCGACGAGGTCATCCCGGCGTTCGAAAAGGCGAACGGCGTCAAGGTCGAATATGTCGCCGGCAACTCGACCGACACGCTTGCCAAGCTGCAAGCCCAGAAGGGCAACCAGCAGATCGATGTGGCGATCGTCGATGACGGTCCGATGTACCAGGCCATCCAGCTCGGCTTCTGCGGCAAGCTCGAAGGCCTTCCCGCCGACATATACGAGGCCGCACGCTTCAAGGACGACCGCGCGGTTGGCATTGGTCTGGTCGCAACCGGCCTGATGTACAACACCAAAATCTTCGCGGAGAAGGGCTGGGCGCCGCCGACCTCCTGGAACGATCTCAAGGATCCAAAGTACCAGAAGCAATTGGTCATTCCGCCGATCAACAACACCTATGGTCTGCACACCTTGCTGATGCTCGCCCGGATGAACGGTGGCAGCGAGGCCAATGTCGACGCCGGCTTCAAGATCATCAAGGCCGACGTCAATCCCAACGTGCTGGCCTATGAGCCTTCGCCGGGCAAGATGACCGAGCTGTTCCAGTCCGGCCAGGCCGTGTTGGCCGTGTGGGGCACGGCCCGGGTCCAGAGCTTCGCCAACACCGGCTTCCCCGTCGACTTCGTCTATCCGAAGGAAGGTGCGGCCACGTTGCTGACGACCGCTTGTCCGATCACCAAGCCAAACGCATCGCCGCTTGCATCGGCATTCGTCAAGACGCTGCTCGAGCCGAAAGTACAGCTCGTGCTGTTGAAGGACTACGGCTACGGCCCGGTATTGAAATCGGTCGTGGTCCCGCCTGAACTCGGCAAGATGGCGCCGATCGGCGAGCGCGCCGCAAAACTCTATACGCCCGACTGGACCGTCATCAACGACAAGCGCGAGGAATGGACCAAGCGCTGGAATCGCGAGGTCGAGCGCTGAGAGCTGAGCCACAGCTCAGCGCCGGCGGACACGATTTCGGCGATGGTCCGGCGCGACGCCGCAGGCCATCGTCGCGCTTTGCCACAGCAGCACCCGGAAGCATCCATGTCCTTTCTTGAACTCGACCGTGTCGCAAAACAGTTCGGCGCGCAGACTGTGGTCGATGACTTCAGTCTGACTGTCGGCAAGGGCGAATTCGTCTCCTTCCTCGGCCCGTCGGGCTGTGGCAAGACCACGACGCTGCAGATGATCGCGGGTTTCCTCGATCCCTCGCGCGGCGCGATCCGGCTCGAAGGACGCGACCTGACCGCGGTGCAGCCGGCGAAGCGCGGGCTCGGCATCGTCTTTCAGAGCTACGCGCTGTTCCCGCACATGACGGCGGCCGAGAACGTCGCCTTTGGCCTCGAGATGCGGCGCGTGCCGCGGTCCGAGTGCCGCGAGCGCGTCCACGCCACGCTGGCGATGGTCGGGCTTGCCGGCTACGAGGAGCGTTATCCGCGGCGGATGTCCGGCGGTCAGCAGCAACGCGTCGCGCTTGCCCGCGCGCTCGCGATCCGGCCGAGCGTACTGCTGCTCGACGAGCCGTTGTCGAACCTTGACGCCAAGCTGCGTGAGGAGATGCAGATCGAGCTGCGCCAGATCCAGCGAAATCTCGGCACCACCACCATTCTCGTCACCCACGACCAGAACGAAGCGATGTCGCTGTCCGACCGGATCGTGGTGATGAGCCAGGGCCGGATCGAGCAGATCGGAACGCCGCAGGAAACCTACGAGCGGCCGGCGTCCGCTTTCGTGTCCCAGTTCCTCGGCAAGACCAATGATTTCGCCGCGACCATCGACCGGACCGCCACGCCGGGACGGCTGATCGCGGGCTCCTGGAGCGCGCCGGCACCGGCCGGACTCGCGGGCCCGGTGACGGTCAGCATTCGCCCCGAGCGGATCGGCTTCGGCGACGCCGGGCTCGCGGCGAAGATCGTCACCCGCATCTTCCAGGGCAATCACTGGCTGTTCCAGTGCGAGAGTGAATGCGGCGCGGTGATCGTGATCCGCCAGAACGACGGCCAGCCGCAGCCCGCGGAGGGCGAGGCTGTCCGGCTCGCCTGGCGGCCGGAAGACATGAGCCTGCGCCGCGCCGGAGATGCCGCATGAGCGCGGTCGTCGATGCGGCTCCGCCGAGCGCGAAACCTGCGACGGACGGGCGCGATGCGCGCACGGCGTGGCTGCTGACCGCGCCCGCGCTGATGCTGTTCGTCGGCGTGCTGGTGATTCCGCTTGCCATGACGGTGATGCTCTCGTTCCACGACTGGGGCCAGTACAAGGGCATCGAGCCGGTCTTCATCCTGAAGAACTGGCACGAGGTCGCGACCGATCCCTATTTTGCCGAGATGTTCTGGCGGACGTTTCGCATCGCGCTGCTGACGACGCTGATCACCGCCGTGCTCGGCGCGCCGGAGGCCTACATCCTCAACCGCATGAGCGGACGCTGGAAGAGCTTCTTCCTGCTGGTGATCCTTGGCCCGTTGCTGATCTCCGTGGTGGCGCGCACGCTCGGCTGGGCGCTGCTGTTCGGCGGCAGTAACGGCCTCGTCAACAAGCTGCTGATGTCGCTCGGGCTGATCGGCTCGCCGCTGCCCTTCATGTTCACCGAGACCGGTATCGTCATCGCACTTGCGCATGTGATGATGCCGTTCATGGTGTTGTCGGTCTGGGCCGCGCTGCAGCGCGTCGACCCGCAGATCGAGAACGCCGCGCTGTCGCTCGGCGCCGGCCCGTTCACCATCATCCGCCGCATCGTGCTGCCGCAGATCATGCCGGGCGTGTTGTCGGGCGCGATCATCGTGTTCTCGCTGTCCGCCAGCGCTTTCGCGACGCCCGCCATCATCGGTGGCCGCCGGCTCAAGGTCGCGGCGACGCTCGCCTATGACGAGTTTCTCAACACGCTGAACTGGCCGCTCGGTGCGGCGGTCGCGGTCCTGCTGCTGGTGGCGCTGGTGCTGATCGTCGTCGGCAGCAACGCGCTGATCGAGCGGCGCTACGCCGAGGTGTTCCGATGAGGACCAACGGCCCGCTCGCGCTCACCTTCCATACGATCTTTGTCGTCATCATGCTGGCGCCGATCCTGGTGGTCTGCCTCGTCGCCTTCACGCCCGAGGGCTATTTGTCGCTGCCGACCACCAGCTTCTCGCTGCGCTGGTTCAGGGCGATCGCGAATTATCCCGAGTTCGTCCACGCGTTCTGGGTGAGCCTCGGGTTGGGTGCGCTGTCATCGCTGGTGGCGGTGCTGTTCGCGGTGCCGGCGGCGCTGGCCATCGCCCGTTACAGTTTTCGCGGCCGCGACACCCTCGCGGCGTTGTTCCTGTCGCCGCTGATGATCCCGCATGTCGTGCTCGGCATCGCCTTCCTGCGCTTTTTCACGGCGATCGGCATTGGCGGCAGTTTCGCAGGACTGCTGGTCGCGCATGTGGTGGTGGTTTTCCCGTTCGCACTGCGGCTGACGCTGGCCGCGGCGACCGGCATGGACCGCTCGATCGAAATGGCCGCGGTCTCGCTCGGCGCCGGCGATTGGACGCTGTTCCGCCGCGTGACGCTGCCGCTGATCCTGCCGGGCGTCATCAGCGGCTGGGCGCTGGCCTTCATTCAGTCCTTTGACGATCTGACCATGACCGTCTTCCTGGCGACGCCAGGCACCGAGACGCTGCCGGTTCGCATGTTCCTTTACATTCAGGACAACATCGATCCGCTGGTGACGTCAGTCTCGGCCAGCGTGATCGCGATCACCATGACCGCCCTGATCCTGCTCGACCGCTTCTACGGGCTCGACCGCGTGCTGGCCGGCAAGAACGACCCGGGGCGCTAGGAGTACTTATGTTGAAGGACTATGACGTCGCTGTCGTGGGCGGCGGATTGCTTGGCTCCGCTATCGCCTGGGGTCTTGGCCGGCTCGGAAAGCGGGTCGTCGTCCTCGACGAGGGCGACATCGCCAAGCGCGCCTCGCGGGCAAACTTCGCGCTGGTCTGGGTGCAGAGCAAAGGCCTCGGCATGCCGGCCTACACCGGCTGGACCATGCGGGCCTCCGAGACCTGGGGCAGGCTCGCCGCCGAATTGAAAGACCAGACCGGGCTCGACGTCGCCCTGCAGCAGAATGGCGGTTTCCACCTGACGCTTGGCGAGAATGAGTTTGCGCAGCGCGCGCAGCTTGTGACGCGGATGCACAACCAGGTCGGCGCGGCTGATTACCGGATGGAGATGCTGTCGGCCTCCGAGGTCAAGAAGATGCTGCCGCTGATCGGTCCGGAGGTCTCCGGCGGCAGCTTCTGCCCATGGGACGGGCATGTGAATTCGCTGCGCACCTTCCGCGCCTTCCACACCGGCCTGAAATTGTTCGGCATCGAGTACTTTCCCGAGCGGCCGGTCTCGGCGATCGCGCGGCGCGGCGGCGAATTCCAGCTCTCGACAGCGCAGGGCGAGATCCGCGCCGGCAAGGTCGTGCTCTCCGCCGGCAACGCCAACCAGTCGCTGGCGCCGATGGTCGGCCTGTCGGCGCCGATGGGCCCGACCCGCGGCCAGATCGTGGTGACCGAGCGCACCATGCCGTTCCTGCCGCATCCCCTGACCACCATTCGCCAGACCGACGAAGGCACGGTGATGATCGGCGACAGCAAGGAAGATCAGCTCGACGATCGCACGCTGAACCATTCGGTCAGCGCCGTGATGGCGGATCGGGCGCAGCGCACGTTTCCGCATCTGGCGCGCCTGAACGTCGTGCGCACCTGGTCCGGCATCCGCGTGATGCCGCAGGATGGTTTCCCGATTTACGATCAGTCGGAGAGCGCGCCGGGCGCGTTCGTCACCTGCTGTCATTCCGGCGTGACGCTGGCTTCCAACCACGCCTTCGAGATTGCGCGGATGGTGGCGGCGGGCGCGCTCGAACCGGAACTGGTCGGCGCGTTCTCGGCCCGCCGCTTCGAGGCGAACCATGCCGCGACCGGCAGCGGCTATTACTGACATCGACACGACCCGAAGGGGCGAAGAGGCAGCCAATGTTCAAACGATCCGATCAGGACAGCAGACGATCCGTGCACATCGTCGTGGACGGGGCCGCCGTCGCGGCGCGCGAGGGCGATACGGTGTCCGCAGCATTGCTCGCCTCCGGCCGCGACGTGCGCCGCGCGACCGCGGTGAGCGGCGCGCCGCGCTTGCCCTATTGCATGATGGGTGTGTGCTTCGACTGCCTCGTCACCATCGACGGCGTCGGCAATCGGCAAGGCTGCCTGGTGCCCGTTGCCGAGGGCATGCAGATCGAGATCCAGAAGGGCAAGCGGGAGATCGGCCGATGAACACGACTGCCAGGCGCGACAGCTATGACGTCGTGGTGATCGGGGCAGGGCCTGCCGGACTCGCCGCCGCTGCGACCGCGGCCGAGGCTGGCCTGTCGACGCTGCTGCTCGACGAGAACGCCGGCCCTGGCGGTCAGGTCTGGCGCGCCATCGCCTCGACCCCGGTGACGAAACGCGACCACCTCGGCGCCGAATATTGGGCGGGCGCGGAACTAGTCGAGGCGGTGCGATCGAGCGGCGCCGAGATCATTCAGCGCGCGACGGTCTGGAGCCTCGACCGGAATCTCGAAATCGGCATATCGCTAGGCGGCGCGTCATTCTTCGTTAGGGCGAGTCGGGTGATTCTGGCGACGGGCGCGCTGGAGCGGCCGTTTCCGATTCCCGGTTGGACCCTTCCGGGCGTGATGACCGCAGGCGCGGCGCAGACCATGCTGAAATCATCGGGCCTCGTGCCGGACGGGCCGACGGTGATCGCGGGCCAGGGGCCGCTGCTTTGGCTGCTCGCCGCGCAGATCCTGCGCCTCGGCGGCCGCATCGACCGCATCCTCGATACCACCGAGCGTCGAAATTATCTTGCCGCGCTGCCTCACGCCTTCGCCTTCATGACGTCGCCCTATTTCGCAAAGGGTTTTGCGTTGATGAGGCAGGTGCGCGCGAAAGTGCCTGTGGTGTCTGGCGTCACCGAACTCGCTGCCGCCGGTGCCGGCCAGCTCGCAACCGTAACCTATCTGTCCGGCAGCCGGCGCGAGACTGTTCCGGCCGAGTTGCTGCTGCTGCACCAGGGCGTGGTGCCCAACGTCAACCTGGCGATGGCGGTCGGGATCGAGCATCGCTGGGATGAGCTGCAATTGTGCTGGTCGCCGGTGCTTGATCGCGACGGCAGCACATCGGTCGAAGGCATCGCGATCGCCGGCGATGGTGCCGGGATCGGCGGCGCGGATGCCGCCATTGTCCGCGGCCGTATCGCTGCGCGCGCCGCGGTCGAGGCGCTGGCGCCTGCGGCTGCTTTCAAGCTCGCGCCGATGGCGACCATCAGAGCATCGCTGGTAAAGGCCGAGCGCGGCCGCATTTTCCTCGACACGCTGTTCCGTCCGGCCCCGCAATTTCGCATCCCCTCTGACGACACCATCGTCTGTCGCTGCGAGGAGGTATCGGCCAAGGACATTCTTGACGCCGTCGCGATCGGTGCGACCGGTCCGAACCAGCTCAAGGCCTATCGCCGCACCGGCATGGGTCCCTGCCAGGGCCGGCTCTGCGGCCTGACGGTCACCGAGCTGATGGCGCAGGCCCGTGGCAAGACGCCCCAGGAGATCGGCTACTATCGGCTGCGTGCACCGGTGAAGCCGATCACGCTGGCGGAACTGGCGGCGGTGCCGAAGACAGACGCCGACGTCAATGCGGTGGTGCGCGGATGACGAAGCTTGCGGATGCCATCATCGTCGGTGGCGGCATCCACGGATGCTCGACCGCGCTTCACCTGTGCCTCGCCGGCATGAAGCCGGTGCTGGTCGAGAAGGACTATGCCGGCCGCCACGCCTCGGGCGTCAATGCCGGCGGCGTCCGCCAGCTCGCACGGCATGTCGCCGAGATCCCGCTCTCGATCCGCTCGATGGGAATTTGGGAGCGGATCGAAGCGCTGGTCGACGACAGCTGCGGCTTCGAAAGCCATGGCCAGGTGCTGGTCGCCGAGAACGACACCGAATTTGATGCCTGTCGCGCGCGTGTCGCCGAGCTGAACGCGCTCGGTTTCACCCACGAGGAACTGATCGATGGGCCGGAGCTGCGGCGGCTGGTGCCGGCGGTGGCCGACAGCTGCCCCGGCGGGGTGGTGTCGCGGCGCGACGGCGCGGCCGAACCGGCCCGAACCACCACCGCGATCCGCCGCAAGGCCGAAGCGCTCGGCGCCACCGTCGTTGAGGGCGTCGCCGCGACCAACATTCGAAAGCAGGACGGGCTGTGGCGGGTTGATGTCGGCGCCGACAGCTATGCGGCGCCGGTGCTCGTTAATGCCGCCGGTGCCTGGGCCGGCCGCATCGCCGCTGATCTCGGCGAGCCGGTGCCGGTCGAGACCGTGGCGCCGATGCTGATGATCACGTCCCGCGTGCCGCATTTCATCGATCCCGTCGTGATCCTGCGCGGGCGCAAGCTGTCCTTCAAACAGTTCGCCAACGGCACGGTGCTGATCGGCGGCGGGCATCTGGCGACGCCGGATCAGGATCGCAACGAGACGGTGCTGGACTGGCGCAGCCTCGCCATCAGCGCCCGCACCGTGTTCGAACTATTTCCCGTGATGCGCAGCGCCACCATCGTGCGGGCGTGGGCCGGCATCGAGGCTCGCACAAAAGACGAACTGCCCGTCTTCGGCCCGAGCGCCCGCCACGTGGGGCTCTATCACCAGTTCGGCTTTTCGCTGCACGGCTTCCAGCTCGGTCCCGGCGCCGGCGCCGTGATGACGGAGCTGATCGTGAGCGGCGGCACCCAGACCCGGATCGGCGATCTCGGCATCGACCGCTTTCATTCTTCCCCACCCTGAAACCAAGATGAGGACATCATGAACATCATCCGCAACATCCGTACCCCGATTATGCACCGCGCCGTCGAAGCCAACGATTTCGTCTTTGTCGGCGGCACGATCGCCGACGACACCAGCGTCTCGATGGGCGACCAGACCCGCGACATCCTCGGCAAGATCGCGGGCTATCTGAAGGAGGCGGGCACGGATCGATCGCGCGTCGTCAGCGCCTCGATCTTTGTCACGGATCTCTCGAAGAAAAAGGAGATGGACGCGGCCTGGACCGAATTCTTCGGTGACAATTTGCCGGCGCGCGCCACCGTCGGTGTGGCCGATCTCGGTGGCGGCGCCTTGATTGAGGTCGTGGTCACCGCGCTCAAAGGCTGAGGCGCGCATTTCCCTCTCGTTTCACCGGCTGACCGGTGAAACGAAGGGGACCGTGCGCGGTGCGGTCATTCTTCCGCTGGGCCGGCAAGGCTGCGACGGAGGCGCTGGGTTTCGCGCCACGTCTCACGAGCCTGTTTGCCAAAACGAGCGAGTCTGGTTGCGACCTGCATGATGATGAGTGTGACCATGGCTATCGGCCCGCTCTGGAGAACAAGCGATCGATTTGTCGCTCGGCATCATCTGACAGTTTTTGCAGCCCGTGGTCGGTAACGTACGTCTCAACGGCGCGGGCAGCCCGTCGCTCATTGGATTCGATACGAGCGCGCAACAATCTTGCAAAAAATGAAGTCTTTTCGGTCGGGGCAGAAAGCCAGGCCCCAGTGGTTAATACGTTCGCCATTAGATGGCTCCTTTTCGGAGTTGTCCTTGGGGCGAATTTCCTACCTGAGCCAGAGATAAGGGTTGCTGCGTGCAATGCGAGATCAAATTGCGCGCATCATGCATGAATTTTTGCCGCATCAGCGAGTGATGACGCGGTCACGGCTGACGACGCCAATCCGGTCAGCGGCAAAGGTTAACGGCGGGCTAAATTCCGGCGGCCATGCCCAATCGGCCGATGCCCGGAAATTTCAGCGCCGGCCGGCGAATATCCAATCCCAGCACCGCGCCGAGGAAATTGATTTCGAGGCCTTCGACCCATCCGACGGTGAGGCCGAGATAACCTCCAAGCGACGCAAAAACGCCGGTGCCGGAAGCCGTCAGTCCGAATGACTTGCCCTCGTAGGGATAGTCTTTTCCGATCGCGGTGGGCGGCAGCACAGCCATCAGTTCGGGGACCGCGTTGAGGACGGCCTGCACGAAGGTGTTGGAGTTCGGACCCGGCCACGGGCTGTAGTCGCCATAGGCCCGGAATCGATAATTTTCGACGACGTGACGGATCTTGGGAATGAGGCGGCTTGCTTCCTCGCCATCGACCGCGACGATGGTTTCGGGGGACGCGCCGAACCAGCGCGCATCGGCCGCGAAGCCGTTGGTCCGAATCGGCTCGCCCCAGGCGGTGTAGTCATAGCGGGTGTAGGTCGCGGCGTTCTGCTCCTTGATAACGATCCAGGTGTGGATCGCGAAGATCGCCTTCCAACGCAGCGTGCGCGCGCCATAAATGCGAATGACCGCCTCGGGGTGACGAGACGCCTCGGGCAAAAGCCCGGCGCTGGAGCGGTCCGCTGTCTGCCAGCTTCCACGCGGGTCATCGGACCAATAGCGGGCCGCCGATACACCGATCGGGAAAAAAACCAACGACAGAAAGATGATGACTAGTTTGATCAAGGGGGCGACGGGAGTGATTGATATGGAAACAACGATCCCTGATATAGTTCGACTTTCTGTCTGCGCCAGTTTGGTGCCGAGTCTTTATGAAGGGGGCGCCACTGGCAAGGCAGATTGGCGCGATCCATCGGGAGACATCAGCCAGCGCACCGATGATCCGGCGCGCTGGCTTGAGCGCTGCACTCCGCGGCTGCTACCCGAGCTTGGTCGACGAGCGCGACAGCAGTTTCCAGTCCGACCCCTGCTTTAGCCACGTCATCAGGATGTGGAGGTTGGTGGAGGTCTTCTTGCCGTCGGCGACGGCCTCCTGCTCACCGAGCCAGTTGAACCGGACGGTCGCGACCGGGCCGACGACGCGGATCGCGGGGTCCTTATAGACCAGCGACAGCCACTTCGATTTTCCGCTGGTCGCGCCGGCGAGGAAGGCCGCTTTGTCCTCGACGCGGCCATCCGAGTGGCTGTAGCTGAGTTCGGCTGCGCAAAGCGACGCCAGCCCCTCGGCGTTGGCGGCGGCCTGCGCGGTGCGGAAGGCCTCGAGGTTTTTGGCGACCGCATCTTCATCGGCGCCGGCGAAGGCTGGCATCACGCCGAGAAGTCCGATGGCGAGTACCGGTAACGCAAGCTGACGACGATCGATGTCCATGGATTTCCTCCGTTGTTATCGTTTTGAGACCGTGCGTTGTTTTTGCTGGCCGGGATTCGCGATCGGGACAGGAACCGGCCTGCGCACGCACGCGGTTGCGGCTTCCGCAGGACCGATTGAAACACAGGGTTGTGTCTTCTGAAAGTATTATCAGCGGTGTGCGCTGCAAGAGAAAGCGAGGTCGCTCGCGCAGTCGCGTCAGGTTTGCAATTTGGTGCTTGTAATCTGGCTAGCGTCAGCTTCAGGCGAGCAGAGGCTCTGGAGCAGCCGCCTGGGCGTTAAATGCCGCCGCCATGCAGATCCGAATCAGACCAGCGCCGTCGGCTTTGGCGGATGGGCGGTCCGGGGATGATGATCGTGCAGGTAGGTTGCGAGCGTATTTGCAATGACGCCGTCATCGACGGCAGCCGCAAACAACATTTCCTGGGCGTCGCGCGACAGCTCCGGCCACACCTTCAGTGCTGCGTGACCGAGCAGCGCAGCGAACTTGCTTTCGTCCATCTCAAACCTCACGCGGTGCCGGAAGCCGGGCGCGCCGAAGGCCGCAGATTTCTCTGCGGCCTCGACTTGCGAAATTGAAATCCTAGTAGCGCGGTCCGACGCCAAATCCAACACCGACGCCGCCCGGTCCGACGCCGATACCGACGCTCGGGCCGTCATTGTAATAGCCGCGGCGTTCAATGTATCGCTCGCGCGGAGCGTAATAATTGTAGCTGTCGCCGTATTCGCGCTCAACGACGACGCGACGGCCGCCACGGGTACGGTAGCATTGGCCAAATTCGTCGCAGACCATTCTGACATGTTCGATGCCGTTATCCGGCATCACGGTAATGCCATTCGAGAGCGGTGCGGCCGTTGCGCCGGTAGCGAACAGGGTGCCGGCGCCAATCGCGAGCACTACGATCAATTTCTTCATGACTGAACTCCTTCAGGTCGATGATCACCAACCCCATCACTTACCGAATGTTCCCGGATTTGGAATGTTCCCGGTTCCTCAATATTTGGCGCTGCGGAAATCGGAACCCGGCAGCCTCGGGCTCGTTCATCCCGAACGCAACAGGAGGAGTTCCAAATGAAAACACGTCTTCTTTTAACCACCGCCGTTGGGGTTGTCTTCGCCACCGCGGCATTTGCGCAGTCGCCAAAGGAGCCGTCGACCTCGCCGAGCCCGCAAACCCAAACGCCGCAGAAGGCACCTGACAGGTCAAGCAGCCAGACGCCGTCTTCGTCGCAGGCGCAGACGACGCCTTCCACTTCTTCCCAGTCTGGTGGAACGTCTGCTCCGGCTCAGGCGCAAACCAATGCTCCGTCGCCGTCCAACAACCAGGCCCAGCAGACGCCTGCAACCGGCAGCTCGAGCAATCAGGCGCAGCAGGCGCCGGCAAGCTCCAACACAACAGCGCAGCAGCCGCCGCAGAACACAACAGCGCAACAACCGTCACAGAACACCACCGCGCAGCAGCCCTCGCAGAGCACCACTGCGCAGCAGCCTGCCCAGTCGACCAACCCGCCTTCGAATACGGCGCAATCCTCGTCGACCAACGTGAATGCGTCGGTCAATATCAACGATCAGCAGCGAACGCGGGTCACGCAATCGATCTCGCGGCTGAACGTGCAGCCGCTCACCAACGTCAACTTCTCGCTCTCGGTCGGCACCGCCGTTCCGCGTGACGTGCGGCTGCAGACACTCCCTGCGGACGTCGTGGAAATCGTTCCGCAGTATCGCGGATACAGCTTCTTTGTGGTGCGCGACGAAATCGTGATCGTCGAACCGTCCACCTACCAGATCGTGACGGTTCTGCCGCGTTCGGGCGGCTCGACGGCCGCCGCTCCGGCGCGCTCGCAGTCGAAGGCCGCGTTTACCGACAAGGATCGCGACGCGGTCCGCAAGCACGTCAAGACCAGAACTGAACGTACCGAACGTCAGGCCACCGGCAGCACGGCGCAAACCACCGGCAGTAGCGCAAGGATGGTGATCCGTCGTGGCGAGCGTTTGCCGGAAGCCGTCGAAGTGGACGAGTTTCCCGAGACGGTGTATCGGGACGCGCCCGCGCTGCGCGAGTATCGGTACATTCATCGCGAAAACCGGACCTATCTCGTCGATCCGGGCGAGCGAATGGTGATCGAGGAAATCGACTGACGGCATTCGGATTGAAAGGCGGCCTTCGGGCCGCCTTTCTCACGTCGGTGCGCTCGCCGGTCAGTCTATGCCGGTGCCCAGGCCTGCACCGCCCGACGGGCGCCCAATTCGTAGAGCTGCGCCAGGGCGCGCGTCACGGCGTCGCGCAGGCGGGGGTCGTTTCCAAATTCGCCGAAGATCGAACCAATGTCGAGCAACGCAGGCGCGAGCCGATCTGCGACGGGGCCGGCTTTCTTGGCGATCGCCGCCAGTTCCGCCGCGAGGGGATCGCGCACGTCGATCGGCTGTCCGTTTTCATCGCTGGCCGTGACGTAGCGCATCCAGCCTGCGACCGCGAGCGCGTGCGTATTGATCGGCAAGCCCTGCCGCAGCCGGTCCTGCATCGTGCCGAGCAGCCGCTGTGGCAATTTCTGCGATCCGTCCATCGCTATCTGCCAGGTGCGGTGACGCAGGGCAGGGTTGGTAAAGCGCTCGAGAAGCGAGGCGCTGTATCCCGCCAGATCGGTCCCCTCCGGCATCGAAAGCGTCACGGCGGATTCTTGCATCACACCGTGGGCGAACGCCGCAAAGCGATCGTCGGTCATGGCAGCGGCAATGGTCTCATGGCCCGCGAGATAGCCGAGATAGGCCAGCGCCGAGTGGCTGGCGTTGAGCAGCCGCAGCTTCATGTGTTCGAACGGTGTCACATCAGTGACGAGCTGCACGCCGGCGCGTGCGAAATCGGGCCGGCCGGCCGGAAAATTGTCTTCGACGATCCATTGCGTGAACGGCTCTGATATCACGGGCCATGCGTCGGTCATGCCGAGTTCGGACGAGACCGCCGCGCGATCGGCGTCGGTGGTCTCGGGGACGATGCGATCGACCATCGTCGACGGGCAGGCGACGTGATCGGCGATCCACTTTCCGAGCTCCGGCGATCGCAGGTGAGCGAACTCAGTCAGGATCCGTTTCACGGTATGGCCGTTGGCCGAAAGATTGTCGCAGGAGAGAACGGTGAAGGGCGCGATATCAGCCGCGCGGCGGCGCGCCAGCGCGGCCACGATGAATCCCGGGGCCGATCGCGGTGCATCGGGGTTTGCAAGGTCGTGGACGATATCGGGATGGTCAGCGTTAAGTTCGCCGGTCTGCGGCGTGTGGCAATAGCCCTTTTCAGTGATCGTCAGCGAGACGATGCGCGTGGCGGGATCAGCCATGCGCGCGATCAATTGCGCGGGGTTGTTCCTGGCGACCTGCGTCTGCAGCACCGAGCCGATGATCCGGTGTTCAGTGCCCGCGCCGGAGCGAACGGCAAGCGCATAGAGACAATCCTGCGGGGCGAGGGCGTCGTAGGTGTCCGAACTTCGAAGGCTGGCGCCGATGATTCCCCAGTCCGTCGCGCCGTTTGCGAGCAGGTCGTCGATCACGACCGCCTGGTGCGCACGATGAAAGGCGCCGATTCCGAGATGGACAATGCCTGATGTGACGCGTGCCCGGTCGTAACCGGGGCGTCCGATATGGCTGGGGAGCCGGGCGAGGCTGGCGTTCGAGAGGCGCAAATCAGCCTCCTTTGGGTTGGAATGGCGGAATTTTCGCCATTCGCCTTGACATGGCGCGCCCGTAAGGTCAATATTTGGTCAATTGGTAAGGCCAATTTACCGATTGGCGGTTGACTCAAGGGTCAGCCGATTGGCCAAAGCCGCCCAGAAAAAGAACCGATCCGCGGGATCATTCGGGGGAAGCAGCGTGCCGTTAGAGGCAGTGGAAGCGCGACGCCTATACCGCCAGGTTGCCGATCAGCTGCGCGCCTTGATCGACAGCGGCGAATACGCCGTCGGCTCCAGGCTCCCCACCGAACGCGATATCGCGGAGCAATTGAAGGTCTCGCGTCCCACCGTGCGCGAAGCACTGATCGCGCTCGAAGTCGAAGGACGTGTTCGCATTCGTGTCGGCTCCGGAATCTATGTCAGCGACCCGGCCGCGCTGGCCGCGCCTTTGCCGGCCTCCGCAACGATCGAAGGGCCGTTCGAATTGCTGCGCGCCCGCGAATTCATCGAAGGCGCCATCGCCGAGCAAGCGGCGAGGGTGGCGAAGCCGGAAGATATCGCGCGCATCGACGCCTCGCTGCTGGCGATGGCAAACACCCAGCATCCCGGCGACGCCTCGATGATCCACGACCGCGCGTTCCATGTTGCGGTGGCGGGATGTCTGGATAACGCCGTGCTGGTTCGCGTCGTCGGCGAACTCTTTGACCAGCGGCTCAATCCCTATTTCGCCAAGCTCGCGCATTATTTCGAGAACCCGGAATCCTGGGGCGCCGCGCTCGCCGAGCATCAGGCGATCCGCGACGCCATCGCCGCCCGCGATCCCGACGCTGCCCGCACCGCCATGCGCGAGCATCTGGCGCGTTCGCAGGAACGCTTTGCACAAAACTTTGGAGCCGAAGCCGCATCGCCTCACGCACAGGCAAGGAGCGGCTGATCACGCATTCGAACGGTTCGGCCAAAAAGGCTGAAACGGTTGAGTAACAAAAGCAAATGTAACAATGGAGGAGATTTCCGTGCTGAAGAAATTGACAATTATATTGGCGGCTTCCGCTGCCGCGCTTGTTGCCGCCACCAGCGCCGGCATGGCGCAGACCAAACTGAAATGGGCGCACGTCTATGAAACGTCCGAGCCGTTCCACACCGCGTCGGTGTGGGCCGCGCAGGAGATCGGCAAGCGCACCAACGGCCGCTATGCGATCGACGTCTATCCGGCCTCGCAGCTCGGCAAGGAGGCCGATATCAACCAAGGCCTTTCGCTGGGCTCGGTCGATATCATCATCTCCGGCTCCAGCTTCGCCGCCAAGAGCTTCCCGCCGATCGGCGTGACCTATTATCCCTACACCTTCCGCGATGCTGATCATCTTTTGGCCTACACCAAGAGCGATGTCTTCAAGGATCTCACCAAGGGTTATGAAGACAAGACCGGCCACCGCATCGTGGCGGTGACCTATTACGGCGTGCGTCACACCTCGTCGAACCGTCCGATCAAGGCCTGCGCGGACATGAAGGGCCTCAAGATCCGCGTGCCCGACGTGCCGGCCTATCTGGCGATGCCGCGCGCCTGCGGCGCCAACACCGCGCCGATCGCTTTCGCCGAAGTCTATCTGGCGCTGCAGAACGGCACCGTCGAAGCCCAGGAAAATCCGCTCACCACCATCGAGGCGAAGAAGTTCTACGAGGTGCAGAAGCACATCGTGCTGACCGGTCACATCGTCGACCACCTCAACACGATCATTTCCGGCGGGCTCTGGAAGAAGCTCAGCGAAGAGGATCGCAAGATCTTCACCGAAGTGACCCAGGAAGCCGCTGCCAAGGCCACCGGCGAGATCAAGGTCAACGAAGCCAAACTGGTCGATTTCTTCAAGCAGAAGGGTCTCACCGTCACCGAGGTCGACAAGGCCGCGTTCCGTGACACCGTGATCAAGACCACGAGCTTTGAAAGCTTCGACTACCGCAAGGCCGACTGGGAGCGCATCCAGGCGGTGAAGTAAGCCGACGCCTTTTGCCCCTGCCTGCCGCGTCCTTCGGCGGGCAGGGGCAAGCTATCTCGAGCGCATTTGGAAAGAGACGCCGATGTCGGCTGAAGTGCACAAGCAGATCACGGCGGAAGAGATCGCCCATACGTTCGAGGACGAGGCGCCGAAGGGCGCCGACCTCAGTCCGTATGCGTTCGAGGACTGGCTGGCGCTGGTGATCTTCTGGATCATGGCGCTGTGCGTTTTCCTGCAGTTCTTCACCCGTTACGTCCTCAACGACAGCTACGCCTGGACCGAGGAGATCGCGACCTATTGCCTGATCGGCGTGGTGTTCATCGGCTCGTCGATGTGCGTGCGGCTGTCGCGGCACATCCAGGTCGACCTGGTGTTCCGCTATCTGCCGCATGCGGTGGGGCGCGCGCTCTCGACCGTGATCGACCTGATCCGGATCGCCTTCTTCGGCTACGCGATCAAGCTGGTCTGGGTCTACATCCAGATCATCGGCGAAGAGCGGATGACGACGATCAAGATTGAAAAAGGTTTTGTCTATTACGGCGTCCTGCTCGGCTTCGTGCTGATGTTCGGCCGTTCGATCCAGATCGCGATCGAAAACTGGCGGCGCGGCTATTCGATACTGGAGCGCCCCGGCGCCTTCGACGGAACGGAAGGGTAGGGCGATGCTGCTGCTGCTTGGGGCATTTCTGCTGTTGATGCTGGTCGGCCTTCCCGTTGCGCTCGCGATGGCGGTGTCGTCGCTGTTGTATATTCTCGTCACCGGCATCACGCCCGACGTGACGCTGGCGCAGCGCATGATCGCGGGCGTCGAGAGTTTTCCGCTGCTCGCGGTTCCCTTCTTCATCCTCGCCGGCAATCTGATGAACATCGCCGGCGTCACCGGGCGCATCTACAGCTTTGCGGTAGCATTGGTGGGCTGGATGCGCGGCGGCCTCGGCCACGTCAACATCGTCGGCTCGGTGATCTTTTCCGGCATGTCCGGCACCGCGATCGCGGACGCCGCAGGCCTCGGCACCATCGAAATCAAGGCGATGAAGGACCACGGCTATTCGACCGAGTTTTCGGTCGGCGTGACCGCGGCGTCCGCGACGCTTGGCCCGATCATCCCGCCGTCGCTGCCGTTCGTGATCTACGGCATGATGGCGAACGTCTCGATCGGCGCGCTGTTCCTCGGCGGCCTCATTCCGGGCGTCGTCATGACCTTGATGATGATGGCGACCGTGGCCTATTTCGCCCACAAGAACGGCTGGGGCAGCGATACGCCGTTCTCCTGGCGGCAGATCGGCTCGGCCGGGCTCGAGATCGTGGTCGTGCTGTGCTTTCCGCTCGCGGTCTGGCTGCTGGTGCTCGCCGGGCTCTCGGTCAACATGGCTGTTGGCATCGGGCTCGTGGCGCTGCTGGCGCTCGACTGGTATTTCGATTTCTCCGCCGTGATGGCGCTGATGGCGCCGGTCATCCTGATCGGCGGCATGACGCTGGGCTGGTTCACGCCGACGGAGGCCGCGGTCGCCGCCGTGATCTGGTCGCTGTTCCTGGGGCTGGTGCGCTATCGCTCGATGACGTTGCAGACGGTGGCGAAGGCGACGTTCGACACCATCGAGACCACGGCATCGGTGCTGTTCATCGTGACGGCGGCCTCGATCTTCGCCTGGCTCTTGACGGTGTCGCAGGCGGCGCAGATCCTCACCGACGCGATACTCGGGATCACCCAGAACAAATGGGTGTTCCTGCTGCTGGCGAACATCCTGATCCTGTTTGTCGGCTGCTTCATCGACACCATCGCGGCGATCACCATCCTGGTGCCGATCCTGCTGCCGATCGTCCTGAAGCTGGGCATCGATCCCATTCACTTCGGCCTGATCATGACGCTCAACCTGATGATCGGCCTGTTGCACCCGCCGCTTGGCATGGTGCTGTTCGTGCTCGCCCGCGTCGCAAAGCTCTCGGTCGAGCGCACGACGATGGCGATCCTCCCCTGGCTGGTGCCGCTGCTGCTGGCGCTCGTCGCCATCACCTACATCCCGGAGCTGACGCTCTGGCTGCCGAAATATATGGGACTTGCTAAGTGATAGGACTCGCAAAATGACATCGATGGCTTTGGCTGCAACACTGTTCGGCCCCGAGGATTTGCGCATGGTCGAGCGGCCGCTCGATCCGTTGGCGTCAGGCATGGTGCGGATTCGTTTCGGCGCCGGCGGCATTTGCGGCTCCGACATGCATTACTACCGCCATGCCCGCACCGGCGATTTCGTCGTCACCTCGCCATTGGTGCTCGGCCATGAGATCGCGGGCGAGGTCGTCGAGATCTCGGGCAGCGCGCCCGGCCTGAAGACCGGCGATCGCGTCGCCGTCAATCCATCGCGCTGGTGCGGCCACTGCACACCGTGCCGCGAGGGCCGGCTGAACCTGTGCGAGAACATCTTCTTCATGGGCTCGGCTTCCAAGACGCCGCACATGCAGGGCGGGTTTTCCAGCCTGTTCGACGCCGTTCCCGCGCAGTGCGTCAAAATTCCGGACCATGTGACGTACCAGGCGGCGGCGCTGGCCGAGCCGCTCGCGGTCTGCCTGCACGCGGTCGCCCGCGCCGGCGACGTCAAGGGAAAACGCGCGGTGCTGTTCGGCTCGGGCCCCATTGGCCTGCTGACGATGCTGGCAGCGCGCCGCGCCGGCATTGCCGAAGTCACCGTCGTCGATATCGCCGCCGCGCCGTTGGCGTTTGCCACGCGGCTCGGCGCCAACCATGTCATCGACATCTCCAAAGGCGATGAAGCCCTGAAGGCGGTGGCGCCGTACGATGTGGCGTTTGAAGTTTCCGGCACGGCGGCGGGTCTCGCGAGCGCGATCGGCGCGGTCAGGCGCGGCGGCGTCGTCGTCCAGATCGGCAATCTGCCGGGCGGGCAAATTCCAACGCCGGCGAATGCCGTGATGGCCAAGGAGATCGATCTGCGCGGCTCGTTCCGATTCGGGCCGGAATTCATGACCGCGGTCGAACTGATTTCCGACGGCAGCGTCGATGTGCTGTCGCTGGTGACCGCCGAGCGTCCGCTCTCGGTCGCACCCGATGCGGTTCGTCTCGCACTGGACCGCTCGCAAAGCGTCAAGGTCGTGCTGACGGCGCAGTGACCGGAAGATATTCAGGAGATTTTCATGATGCTGCAGGGATGGCGGTGGTACGGGCCTGATGATCCGGTGTCGCTCGACGATATCCGCCAGGCCGGCGCCACCGATGTGGTCACCGCGCTGCATCAGGTGCCGATCGGCGAAGCCTGGACGCGATCAGGCGTCGAGGAACGCAAGCACATCATCGAGAAAAGCCAGCCCGGCCGTTCGCAGCTGACCTGGTCGGTGGTGGAATCGATTCCGATCCCCGACGACGTCAAGCGGCTCGGGGGCAAGGCGACACGTTCGATCGAGGCCTGGATCGCCAGCCTGGAGGCGGTGGCATCGGCCGGCATCAAGGTCATCTGCTACAATTTCATGCCTGTCGTGGACTGGTGCCGCACCGATCTGGAATGGGAGCTGCCGAACGGCGCCAAGGCGATGCGCTTCGACCAGGAGCGGTTCGCGGCGTTCGATCTGCACATTTTGCAGCGCCCGGAAGCGGGGGCGGAATATTCGGAAGCCGCCCGCGCCCGCGCCAAGCAGCTTCACGCCGGGATGACGCAGGCCGATATCGACGTCCTCGTCACCAACATCGCCAGCGCCTTGCCGGGGTCGACCACCGATCCCCTGACCATTCCGCAGTTCCGCGACCGCCTGCAGCAATATAGTGGCATCAATTCCGCCTTCCTGCGCCAGCATCTGATCGAGTTTCTCGCGCGCGTCACGCCCGTTGCCGAGCAGCTCGGCGTGACGCTAACGCTGCATCCCGACGATCCGCCGCGGCCGCTGTTCGGCCTGCCGCGCATCGCCTCGTCGGCGGAAGACTACCAGGCGCTGTTCGATGCGGTGCCGTCCAAGGCGAACGGCATCTGCTTCTGCACCGGCTCGCTCGGCGTACGTGCGCAGAACGATCTGCCGGGAATCGCAAAACAATTCGCCCCGCGGATCGGCTTTGCGCATCTGCGCGCGACCAAGCGCGAGGCCGACGGCCTGTCGTTCTTCGAATCCGATCATCTCGACGGCGACGTCGATATGATCGCGGTTCTCAAGGCGCTGCTGACCGAAAACCGCAAACGTTCGGCAGGTGAAAAAATCATATTCCGGCCGGACCACGGCCATCGCATGCTCGACGATCTCGCCGAGACCAAGCGCACCAATCCCGGCTATACCGCGATCGGCCGGCTGCGCGGGCTGGCGGAACTGCGCGGCGCCATCCGCGCCATCGAGCACGCCGGCTGATCGCCCAGAACCATCGCGCGATCAAGCGGTTCCCGTCTGGCCGATCTCAACTCCTGATTGGCCTGACACAAACCCTCTATCCCGGCTTGACGGTTGCGGCGATCGTTCTCCGCAAGCCGTGGCCTGCTTTGGGCTGGCCGTACGGGCTGGCGCCGTGCGACGGGTCAGGCCATGTTAGGCGGGATGGACCGGAGCGCGTGACGGGGATGGAAGCTTTGCGGTGCGGTAGCCTGTATGCTCGGCCCGCCATCGGGCGTGGCAGATGAAGGGCGCTGGCAAAACCAAAATCGGCCTGCGCAAGGCCGCTGCGGCGACGCAGTTCGATTGCGCGACGGCGTTCCAGAAAATCGCACAGGACTGTGTCGGCAAGGTCAGGCTGCATCACAGCAGCGCCTGCGCAGGCGATGCCGAAGCCGTGCATCAGATTCGTGTCGCCATTACCCAGCTGCGGTCCGCCGTGTTCTTCTTTGCTTCGATTGTGGTCGATGCGGAATGGCGGCGCCTGAAGAAGGAGCTTGCATGGCTGAACGGCTCGCTCGGCGCCGCGCGCGACAGCGACGTGGTCGTGGAATATGCACGCCGCAAACGGTACCGGGACTGGGCGCAACGCATGATCGGCGAGGATCTCGAGGCGCATCAGACGCGCGATCATCGCCGGATGGTTCACTGCCTGCGTTCGGCGCGATTTCATGACCTGATCGAGGCGATGTCCAGCTGGATCGGGAGTGGGTCATGGCTGCCGCGTTGGGAGCGGATGCTGCGCCGCAAGTCCGCAAGGCCGCTGAAGGCCTATTGCAAGCGCGAGCTCAATCGCTGGCGCCGGCAACTGATCCGAAAAGGCCGGCGGCTCAAAGCCCTCGGCGCATCGGCTCGTCACCGGCTGCGGATCAGGGCGAAGCGCTTTCGCTACATGCTGGAGGCGCTGACGGGCATAGTCCCGGTGTTCGGCCATGGCGAATTCCGTCACGTCCACAAGCCGGCGAAACAGCTGCAACGCACGCTCGGCGATCTTCGCGATCTCAAGCGCTTCGCCAGGCCCGGACTGTCGGCTGAAGGCGATAATCCAGGCCAACGCCGGCCACCGGGCTATCGCCGGCAACGGCAAAAGTTGCGAAGCGCCGCGATATCGGCCTATCGCGGTCTCAAGGAAGCAGGGGCATGCTGACGCACGCTTGATCGTCGGCTATGATGCCTTAAGTCCCAATCGGTTTACCCGCGATGCCCGACGGCTCCGCCTCCGCTCATCTTTATCGTCCGAAACTCGCTACCGTGCTGGCCGAGGGATACCATCTTGGCCACTTCCGCCGGGATATGCTGGCGGCGCTGACGGTTGCGATCGTGGCGCTGCCGCTGTCGATGGCGATCGCCGTCGCCTCGGGGGTTTCGCCCGAGCGGGGATTATATGCCGCCGTCATCGGCGGCTTTTTAGTCTCGGCGCTGGGGGGCAGCCGCTTTCAGATCGGCGGCCCGGCCGGCGCGTTCATCGTGCTGGTCGCGGCCACCGTCAGCAAATTCGGCCTGGAAGGCCTGTTGCTGACCGTCTTCCTCTCCGGGTTCATGCTGACCCTGATCGGCCTGCTGCGGCTTGGCGTGCTCATTCGCTACATTCCGCACGCCGTGACCGTCGGCTTCACCTGCGGCATCGCGGTGACGATCTTTGCCAGCCAGCTGCGCGATCTCGGCGGCCTGAAATTAGCCGGTGTAGAACCCGGACCGTTGCTGCCCAAGCTTGCGGCACTGGGTCAGGCGCTGCCGACCATCAGCCCGGCCGCACTTGCGGTCGGCATCGGCTCGGTCGCCTTGATTTTCCTGCTGCGGCTGATAGCGCCGAACTGGCCGGGCATGCTGATCGCGGTGACGCTGGCCTCGGTGGCGGCATGGCTGTTCGGCTTGCCGGTCGAGACCATCGGCAGCCGCTTTGGCCAACTGCCGGACGGATTGCCGGGACCCCGGTTGCCATCGATCTCGTATGCGTCCGTGCTCGAAGTGTTGCCGGCCGCGCTCTCCTTCACGCTGCTCGGCGCGGTCGAGAGCCTGCTCTCGGCCAAGGTCGCCGATGGCATGACGGGGCGCAAGCACCGCTACAATATGGAAGTCGTGGCGCAGGGTGTCGCCAACGTCGCCTCCGCACTGTTCGGCGGCATCAGCGTCACCGGGACGATCGCGCGCACGGCCACCAATATTCGCGCCGGCGCGGTCAGCCCGGTCTCCGGCATGATGCATGCGCTGTTCGTGCTTGTGTTCATGGTGGTCGCGGCGCCGCTGGCCAGCTTCATCCCGCTGTCGGCGCTGGCGGGCGTGCTTGTCGTGGTGTGCTGGAACATGGCGGAGAAGGAAGAATTCCTTGATCTGCTGCACGACTGGCGCGGCGCCGGCGTGCTGCTCGCCACTTTCGGACTCACGCTGATCGAGGATCTTACGGTCGGCATCATCGCCGGCTGTGCGCTGGCGGCGGCGTTCGCCATTTTCGACCGCGCCAGGCGGCAAGACCCGTCCTCCTGAGTAAAGCAAGGAAGCTGCCGTGCACATCCTTCGTCCAATGTTTGCCTGGGACCGCGACGGCGCGCTGGAGTTTGCCGCCTCGCGTGGATTTGGTGCGATGGTTGCGAGCGGCGGCGCCGGCCCGATCAGTTCGCATGTGCCGTTCAGGATCGACCGGACGGGCGATGCCGTCACGGTGCAGTTTCACCTCACCGCACGAAACAAGCTGGCCGAACTCGCCGATGGAAAGACCCCGTTCCTTCTGATTGTCTGGGGCCCGGACGCCTATGTTTCCAACGACTGGTATGCGACGCCGGATCACGTCTCGACCTGGCTCTATGAGGCCGTGCATCTTTCCGGTCCGGTGCGTCGGCTTTCGATGGAAAGCAATCGCAGCCATGGCGACGTGCTACTGTCGACCTTCGAGGAGCGGTTGACACCGAAGCAGCCATGGTCGCTGTCGACCATGGAGGCGACCAAGCGCGAGTCCATGCTGCAATCGATCGTCGTGCTCGAAATGGACGTGAAGCAGGTGGAAGGGCAGCGCAAGCTGAACCAGCACAAGTCAGATGAGGATTACGCCTCGATCACGCGGCATCTTTCGCAGTCGGAGGACGCCGACGCCCGCGAACTTGCGGCCAAGCTGAAGGCGCTTCGTCCCCATCTCGAATATTAGCCGTCCGGCCACGGCTGGCGGCTGCGCTGGATCGGCGTTAATGTCTCCCGAGAAAAAAGGGAGCAGGCCGATGTGGCAGCGGGCGTTCTATCACGAGGGCATGAGCGAACTGCAGGACCGGTTCGACGGGCGGCGTGTGGCCGAGGCGATCGAGCGGCACCGCAAGCATTACGAATTCTGGGATGACGAGAAGGCGCTGATCGAGAGTTCGCCGTTCTTCTTCATCGGCACTTCCTTTGCGGATTATGTCGACTGCAGCATCAAGTCGGGAGATCCCGGCTTCGTGAAAGTCGTTGGCCCGAACATCATCGAGTACCCGGAGTATGACGGCAATTCGATGTACCGCACGCTCGGCAACCTGTCGAAGAATCCGAATGTCGGGCTGTTGTTCGTGCGCTTCGACGGCAAGAGCCGGCGCATGCGCATCAACGGCCGCGCCGAGATCCTCGACGACGCGGCGGCGATCGGCCGGCATTACGGCGCGCAGCTCGTGGTGCGGATCGAGTGCGAGATCTATCCGAACTGCCCGCGCTATGTGCCTGACCTCGCCGGCGCCAGTCCGTCGCCCTATGTTCCCCGCGAAGGCGAGGGGCCACCGCCGCCGCCGGAGTGGAAGGGCCGCGATTACATCCGCGACATCCTGCCCGCCGGCGATCCGCATGCGGAGGTCGTCAAGACGGGTCCGCGTGAGAGCTGAACGTTTGCCCTAAGGCCGCGGCCGGTCGGCGGCCGACACCGTCACGTCAGGGCCAGGCTTGATGGGCCCGCTGATATACTTGTGGGAGTCGAGCGGATCGCACGTGACCGTGCGTATCTTGTCGATTTCCTCGCCGACTGTTTTCGTCATCGGCGCGAAGCTGCCGTCTTCTGTCTTCAGGATGATCGGTTCCCCCTGCAGGCAGAAATCGGGGAATGCAATGCCGTGTCCGTCCTGACCTGCGAATTTTCCGACCAGTAGTTGGGATGCCTGCATTCTGGCGGCCGCCGATGCCCGCATCGGGCGTTTCGGATCGAACGGGCGATAGCAGGGGTAATCAGGAAGCGATTGGAACTTGTACTTTACCGTGCAGGCCGCCCCGCCGGTCTTCACGAATGGCGCGTCGGAGGGGCCGTCCGCAGCGCGCTCGAATACCAGCGTTTCCAGACTCAATGATTCGGCATTGGGACTGGCAGATTCGCCCGCAATTTCTGCTCGCGAAAAAACAAGTTTGGTTTTTGGGAGCCCCTCGCGCGTTTCGAGCACTAGGACAGGTCGCGAGGCCCAGGACCGGTGCAGGTTTACGTCACTTCCATTCATCATGAGCTTCACATCGCCGACGGCAGGGCTTTCTTTCTCAAAATCAATCATGCGGACACCGACCCCTTCCATCGAAGACTCCAGACTGAGGAAGCGGAGATCGTCTCGTTTGCGCGTGATCGGCATCATCGGATCAAAACGGTCGTCGATGTCAAACTTCACCGTCTTCCTGATTCTTGATCCCGAAGCCTTTTTTTCCTGGGAGTGCGCGGTGACATCGATTACCAGCATGGTTCCTTTAGACGAGTATTTGACGCCCAGTGCATTCTGGAGAAGCCTGACCGGCAGCAATGCAGGTGATGGTGCAATGTCACGCGCGAACAGGATTTGCTGCCCTGGACGGATGACTGCAAAGTTCTGAAAGGCGCCGAGGCCGGCGCCGCCGGAAACTTCCGGTCCGGAGAGGAGAATGCAATCGGCCTGGTCGTCGTTCTTTAC
The DNA here is from genome assembly GCF_018130105.1 of Bradyrhizobium sp. AUGA SZCCT0160. NCBI lineage: Bacteria > Pseudomonadati > Pseudomonadota > Alphaproteobacteria > Hyphomicrobiales > Nitrobacteraceae > Bradyrhizobium > Bradyrhizobium sp. AUGA SZCCT0160. Next base: position 187,316 of record NZ_JAFCMD010000008.1, on the reverse strand, counting down.
CGTTTCTCGCTCGACCTTCCTGGACGCGGACCGCAGACAGAAGCTCAGGCTGCGATCATCTTCCCGCTTCGCGCTGATTGCGGCTGCAAAAATGCCATTTGCACTTGGTATCTCCATTGGAAGTGGTGAGCTCGCATACATATCGACCTCAACCATGGTAAGTTGGGAACCCGCCTCCTCGGAGCAGAGGTCACGCTTTGGCAATGTGTGGGTCAACAACTTCGCGGCATCCGCCAGGACCAGGCAGGAGATGGTGTCTCCCGGATTGTTCCGCGTCACCCAGATGAGATGATTCTTGCCCGCACCATCGACCAGCAGATGCGGTGCGGCGTGATGACGTCGCGGCGGCAGCCAAACCGGATTGGTGTTGGATAGGATTTGATCTTCGCGCTTGAGCAAGGCGTCGGGAAGCCGCTCGATCCCGACCGATCGGAGTTCCGCGCTGACGTCGCTGCGTCGTTCGGTGGTTTGAAAGACCGGTACGGCCTTGCAGGTGACGCAGGTCACCGTAAGGTTTGATCGCTTGTTCTCGAATGTCAGAATGACTTGATCGGGCTCGTCGTGGTACTTCTCCCGATCGATGGATTTAAAGGGATGATCGACCACCCGGCTGACCAGGAATCCGCTGGACCGCCAGGGATCCGAATCGAATTCGAAGTAGGTCGACCGGTCCCAGGCACGATAGGCGTCGGCGCCGCCGATGCTCACGCCCGCCAGAACCATTTTTGAATCGGTCTCGCAACGTGCCGCCTGATCCGCATCGTCGCCGTTCCGGATATAGAGGCAGAGCCGGAAAGCCGCATTCTGCATGATGCGATCGCAGTCGTTCTGGTTATAGCCGTAGGTAGCCAGGCCATGGCGATAGCAAAGATCGTGAAACACGCACGCCTGCCGGAACCGTTGCAACACGAGATGGCGTCTGCCTTTATCGTCTGCGCGATGGTCGAAGAAAATGTTCGTCAGGGCAGGGAGGCTGCAGTTCAATCCTTCGCCGCTGCCGCCGATGGTGCTGACGACGTCAGGGCCGGATTGGAAGGAAGCAACGGTGGGTGGCATCTCGCTGTCGGAAACGTCATCGACGTTCTTGTAGATGGAGTTGACCATCGTCTGGTGAAGGAAAATCATGTCAACGAGGACGACCAGCACCGGAAGCAGAAGTGCCGCAACGCAGGCGAGCAATAATCCAACTCCAAAACGCTTCGACACAAAACGCTTCGACATGAGATCCCCCGCGCGCAAGGAGCGAGAAACGGCCGGACAGGCGTTTGGCTTCGAGCGCGATGTCCGTTCAGAACGCCGTTCGCGACTTCGCAAAATAAGAGACGTATATCGGTGGAGAGATGACAACCATAGGTTAGTGGATTGTCAAGCGCGTGGCTTCACAAGGTATCGCAGCCCGGCGGTTGCAATTTCGTGATCAGGGCCCGCGCTGGATCGTTGCGCCCTAGAGCGACGCGTTTTCTTCACGCGAACCGGTATCCACTTCGCTTGAAAACGCTCTAATCCCGCGCGGCCGCCTTGGTCGCAAATTGAGGAAACTTGTCGGCGACGATGGGGCCGTCGGTGCGCCAGGAATAGCAGCCGCCGATGAAGAACGGCCGCTTGCCGGAGTTCTGCTGGGTTTCCAGCGAGCCGCGCCCTTCCGGAGCGTCGCCGTGCGACATGGTCTGAAACAGCGTGGTTACCGCCGGGCCCAATAGCTCCGACAGATGGGTGCAGCCCTCGAGCCGGCCGATCTTGCGACGGACCACCTCGCGCCAGCCCTTGCCGATGCTCTCGCCGACCAGCCGCTGCAGGATCGGCTCGACGTCGATGCAGGTGGGATAGGGTGTCGCCTGCATGGTGGCTTCGGCCTCGTGGATTTTCATGGTGTCGTCGATCGCCAGCCGCAGGCGGATATCGTGCACGGGATCGCCGGGCTTCAGTTCCTCGCGATAGCGGTCGGCCGCTTGCGTGAACGGCTTTGTGTCGACCAGCCGCGCCTCGACTTCCCAGAGCCCGTCGTCCCTGATGTAGCCGTTGCATTCGACCGTTCGCGTATGCATCAGGCGACGCCCGGTTCCGTCGGCGGCCTTGTCTTGGGGCATGTTGCTGTCCTCAGGCGAATTTGACGATCATTTTACCGAGTGCGGATCGCGACTGCATGGTCTTGAACGCCTCGCGGAAATTCTCGAACGGCACGACCTTGCCGACCACGGGGCTCAATTGGCCCGAGGCGAGCCAGTCGAACAACTGCGCGATCAGGCGGGTATGCGTTTCCGGCTCGCGCTTCTGGATCTGCGCGAGGTCGACGCCGAGCAGGGCGCCGCCCTTGAGCAGCGGAAGGTTGAAGGCCAGCGCCGGAATGGTGCCGGAGGCGAACCCGACCACGAGGTGCCGCCCGCGCCAGGCGATCGAGCGAAACGCCTGCAGCGCCACCTCGCCTCCAACCGGGTCGAAAATAACATCCGGGCCGTTGCCGCCGGTCAGCGTCTTCAGGGTCTCGCGCCAGTCCGCCTTGGTGTAGTCGATGGTTTCATCGGCGCCGTAACCTTTGGCGAATTGGCGTTTCTCCGGTGTCGAGGCCGCGGCGATGACCTTCGCGCCCATCAGCTTGCCGAGTTGTACCGCCGCGATGCCGACGCCGCCCGCGGCGCCCAGCACCAGCAGCGTTTCGCCCTTGCGCAGTTCGGCGCGCGCATCCAGCGCGTAAAGTCCGGTCAGGTAATTCGCCTGAAAGGACGCTCCGGCCTCGAAGGCAATTTTTGGCGGCAAATGCTTCAGCGCCGCTGACGGCACGCAGATGTATTCGGCGAGCGCGCCGGATCTGACCATGCCGACCACGGGCATGCCCGGCTTGAACGCGGCGACGTCGCCTGCGGCACCATCGACCACACCGGCGAATTCCGTGCCCGGCACGAACGGCAGCGGGTCCTTGGTCTGATACAGCCCTTGCACCTTCAAGCCGTCGACGAAGCCGATGGCGGCCGCGCCGATCCTGACGCGGACACCGCCGGGCGGGATATCCGGCATCGCCATCTCCTTGATGGAGATGCCGTCAATCGAATCGTAATTCTCGACCACCACGGCTTTCATGCAATTGGTCCCAAGGTCTTTCCTGGCGCCGTGCTGTGACCCGGCCTGTTGATGTGTTTGCAGATTCTGGGGGCCAACGCTACTCGGCCGCCTCGGCCTGCCGGTCGATCGCTTCTGAACCGGCCTTGATCAATGGAATGAGGTCGCGGCCGATCGCCATCGTGTCGTGCGGATTTTCGAATCCGCGCAGCAGGAACGAATGGATGCCGAGCCGGTAATATTCCAGCACCGCAGCCGCGATCTGTTCCGGCGTTCCCACCAGGCAGGACGTATTGCCGGGCGCACCGGTGGCGCGCGCAATGCCCATCCACAGCCGTTCGTCGTGGACGTCGGCCCGCGCGGCGTAGCCGAGCAGACGTTCGGCGGATTGGTTGGTCGGTTGCGGCGCTTCGCCCGTTTTGCGCTCGACGTCCGCCAGCAGCGCGTGCGCCTTGTCCCAGGCTGCGCCCTCGGTGTCCGCCATGATTGGACGCAGCGACATGTTGAAGCCGACCCGGCGCCCGAACGCGGCGGCGCGACGGCGGAAATCGTCGACGCGGGCGCGGGTCTCGGCGAGCGGCTCACCGAAGATCGCGAACACGTCGCAATGTTCGGCGCCCATTTTCAGCGCACCGTCGGACGAGCCGCCGAAGAACAGCTGCGGGTAGGGCTGCTGAAACGGTTTGATGTCGCTGAACGCGCCCTCGACCCGATAGAACTCGCCCTTGTGGTCGAGCGGGCTGTCGCTGGTCCAGATCCGGCGCATCACATCGAGATATTCGCCGGCGCGGCGGTAGCGGTCGTTCTTGGGTAGGAAGTCGCCTTCGCTGGCCTGGTCCTGGTCGCTGGTGCCGGCGATGACGTGCAGCGACATCCGTCCCTGCGTCAGCTGGTCGAAGGTCGCGATCTGCCGTGCCGCCAATGCCGGTGCCACCGAGCCCGGGCGATGCGCGATCAGGAATTTTATTCGCTCGGTATGATCCGCGGCATACAGGGCAATCGCAAAACCTTCGGCGGCCGAGGCGTAATATCCGACCAGCACGGAATCATAGTTCCACTGCTCATGCAGGCGGGTGAAATCGATCACCCATTGGCGCGATATCTGGCCCTTGATCAGGTGAACTGCGACGCCCTCCTGCTGGGTGCCGATCATACCGATGATTTTTGCTGGCATGGTTGTTTCCCCAGGGTATTCGTTCGTTGTCTGAATGAAACGCGCAACAACAGGGGAAATCAAGCGCTTCACAGGCCGGAAGCTGTGTCAGCCTTGCAACCATGCCATCAGGAAATGACGCCGCCAGGGCATCTCCGTTGCTGGGGGCAATGCCATGACTTATGAGAGGGGCAGGGGCACTTCGCGTGGTGAAGTATGAGCATGGACAAGCATACGCTTCGCTGCGGCGCGATTGAGGCGACCATCAAGGCCGATGGCGCTGAATTGTGCTCGCTCCGAAATGAAGGGATCGAGCTGCTTTGGCAGGCGGGGCCGGCATGGCCGCGCCACTCGCCGTTGCTGTTTCCGATCGTCGGCCGCCTCAAGAGCGATCAACTGCGCCACCGTGGCAAAACCTATCCGATGACCCAGCATGGCTTTGCGCGGGATGTCAGGTTCGAGTGGCTGGAACAGGGGGCCTCGTCGTGCAGGCTGGTGCTTGTCGATAGCGAGGCGACGCGCGCCCGCTATCCCTTTGCGTTCCGGCTCGAGGTTACCTACAGCGTTGAAAATGCCGGCCTGAAAGTGGCGTTCGACATCATCAATACCGGCGACGAGACCTTGCCGGCTTCGATCGGCGCGCATCCGGCGTTCAACTGGCCGTTGCTGCCGGGGCTGGAAAAGGAAGCCTACGCGCTCACCTTCTCGGACGAAGAGCCGGCGCCGATCCGCAGGCTGGCAGGTGGCCTGATGCGCGCCGAGGCGGAGCCGTCGCCGGTTCGCGGCAACAGCCTCTCCCTCTCGGAGCGGCTGTTCGAAGACGATGCGGTTATCATCGATCGGCTCGCGAGCGGTTCGGTTCGCTATGCAGCCGATCGTGGGCCTTCGATCGAGATGTCCTGGGAAGGATTTTCCGAACTCGGCGTCTGGTCGAAACCATCAGGCGCGGCGTTTCTCTGCATCGAGCCCTGGCATGGATTCGCCAGCCCGTCGGAGTTCGACGGCGAATTCACCGGCAAGCCCGGATTGATGCAGATTGCGCCGGGCGAGAAGCGGAGCCTTTGCTATCGGATACGCGCGGGTTGAGGACGGCATTTTCGGCTGATTTTGTCGGCAGGCGCCCCACAAACCGCATTTTCTGGCTTGAATGGTCCTTGCTTCCGCTTTTGGCGGCTGCAATGGATATGGCTGAACCCTCCTAGCCACCCAAGAGAAGAGATCGATGAGCCAACTAATTGTCCGCGCCGGCGACTTCACCTTTGAGGCCCGTTTTGAAGAGCAACTGGCGCCCAAGACGGTTGCCGCCTTTCGCAAGGCGATGCCGTTCGAGAGCCAGGCAATCCATGTCCGCTGGAGCGGCGAGGGGGTCTGGATGCCGCTCGGCGATCTCGATTTCGGCGTCTCCTACGAGAACCACACCAGCTATCCCGCGCCGGGCCAGATCATCCTCTATCCCGGCGGCATCAGCGAGACCGAAATCCTGCTCGCCTATGGCGGCGTGCATTTCGCCAGCAAGATGGGCCAGCTCGCCGGCAACCACTTCATCACCCTGACCTCGGGGCTGGAGAACCTCACCGCGTTCGGCAAGACCGTGCTGTGGAAGGGTGCACAGAAGATCCGCTTCGAGGAAATCTAGGTGACGGGCTACCCCCGCGACCTCCGCGGCTATGGCCGCAATCCGCCCGATCCGCGCTGGCCGGGCAATGCGCGGATCGCCGTGCAGTTCGTGGTGAATTTCGAAGAGGGCGGCGAGAACAACATCCTGCACGGTGATCGCGCCTCCGAGGCGTTCCTGTCGGATGTGCTGGGCGCGCAGCCCTGGCCCGGCAAACGCCACGCCAACATCGAATCGATGTTCGAATATGGCTCGCGCGCCGGCTTCTGGCGGCTGTGGCGGATGTTCACCGAGCGCAAGATGCCGGCCACCGTGTTCGGCGTCGCGACTGCGCTGAAGCGCAATCCCGACGTGGTCGCTGCCATGAAGGAGGCCGGCTGGGACATCGCCAGCCACAGCCTGAAATGGATCGAGCACAAGGACATGTCGGAGGCCGAAGAGCGGGCCGAGATTGCCGAGGCGATCCGCGTTCATACCGAGGCGACGGGAGAACGTCCGCTCGGCTGGTACACCGGGCGTTCCTCGATCAATACGCTGCGGCTTCTGATGGAGGCTGGCGGCCTGCTCTACCTCAGCGATTCCTATGCCGATGACCTGCCATACTGGATCAAGGCAGGCGGATTGCAGCCGCATCTGGTGATCCCCTACACGCTCGACGCCAACGACATGCGCTTTGTGAACCCGCAAGGCTTTGGCGGCGGCGATGAATTCTTCACCTACCTGAAGGACAGTTTCGACGTGCTCTATGCCGAGGGCGCGACCTCGCCGAAGATGATGTCGGTCGGCCTGCATTGCCGTGTCGTCGGCCGCCCCGGCCGCGCCGCATCGCTGATGCGCTTTCTCGATTACGTCATGAAGCATGACGCCGTCTGGGTGCCGACGCGGTTGCAGATCGCGCAGCATTTTCACGCCAATCTCAGGCATCTCGCCGAAAGCGCCGCTGAGATCGGATAGGCCAGCGGCGCTGTTCGACCGCTGTTTTCGGATGCGAAATGCGGCTTCAATTGTATCGCGCGCGAATGTGAATTGACTGCCGGCGGTATGGCTTGTCTGGTTCGGTGGGTTGATGCTGTGACGTCAATCCCGAAGGAGGTCCCGATGCGCACTCCGGCTTTGATGATACTGACGGCCCTCACTGTGCTGGCGTCTGCGCCGGCTTCGGCCCAGACCTATGGCGGCAATTATCCGGTCTGCATCCAGAACTACCGCTGGGGAGGAAGCGACATCGATTGCCGCTTTACCTCGATGGGGCAGTGCGCCGCGTCGGCATCGGGCCGCGCCGCCCAGTGCCTCGTCAATCCATATTATGCGAATGCGCAAATGCCCCGTGGGTCGTCGCGTCGCGCGTATTGATTGATCGTGCCGTTGTTTACTGGAACGAACGGCGCCGATTGCTTTGGGCGCTGGCTGAAGGCACGGCGCCTCCCAGTCCGGCGTTGGCTCTATTTATCGCATAGAGCGCGGCGGCAGCGTCGCCGGGCTGCTCCCGCGCCAGTCTGCCTGCAGGCGTGAGCACGCCGCCATTCAGCACATCCCGGTCCGGATTCTGTGCCGCATAAGCCGCCGGCTCCTGCGCAAGCGCGGACGTGGCAAGTATGGCCGAGCCCAGCACGCTCGCGACGAGCGCCTTGAGCCGTGTCATGATCGTTCTCCTGCGGAGTGCTGCCTTCGCGGCGCTCTCTTCCGGACTTTTCCGGGTAAGGCCCATCTAGGCATTACCGCGGGGAATGCGTGGTGCAGGTAGATCACACTTCCGCGAATGCGGTCGGGCGGTTAATGCCCAGCCATATGCCGCCCGATCTCGGTGAGATCGGCCTCGCTGGCGCGGGCTTCATGGACGAACTGGCCGTGGAACATCACCACCAGACGATCCGACAATTCGAGCAGTTCATCGAGGTCCTCGCTGACCAATAGCACCGCGGCGCCGCGGTTGCGGGCGGCCATGATCTCGGCATGGATCTGGGCGACCGCGGCGAAATCGAGCCCGAAGCAGGGATTGGCGGCGATCAGCACCTCGACCTCGCCGCCGAGTTCGCGCGCCAGCACCGCGCGCTGCACGTTGCCGCCCGACAGCGCCGCGATCGGCGTATCCGGCGAGCGGGTCTTGATCTTGTAGAGCCCGATCTTGCGCTCGGCATCCTTGCGGAACGCGGAGCGATTCAGCCACCAGCCGCGCGTGGCGAACGGCGCGCGGTCGAATTCGCGGAACGCGATGTTGTCGGCAACGCTCATGCCGCCGACGCAGGCGTTCTTCAAGGGCTCCTCGGGCAGCAGCGACATCCTGTGCCGGCGCATCTCCTCGCGGCTCGCCGAATAGAGCTCGCCGCGAATGCGGATTTCGCCGCTTTCGGCCTCGCGCTGGCCGGCCAGCACTTCGACGAGCTGCCGCTGGCCGTTACCGGAGACGCCGGCGATGCCGACGATCTCGCCGCCGCGCACGGTGAGCGAGACATTTTCGACCGCGACCGCGCCGGCATCGTCGATCGCGCAAAGCTTGCTCAGTTCTAGCCGCGCCTCGCCCAATTGTCCGACGCGCGGCGGCTGCACCGTCAGTTCTTCGGCGCCGATCATCATCCGCGCCATGCTGTCCGGCGTCAGATCGGCGACCTTGCCGTTGCCGGCGAGCTTGCCGCGGCGCAGGATCGTCACCTCGTCGGCGAACGCCATCACCTCGCGGAATTTATGCGTGATCATCAGGATGGTCAGGCCGCCATTCACGACCATGTCGCGCAGCATGCCCAGCACCTCGTCGGCCTCGCCCGGCGTCAGCACCGAGGTCGGCTCGTCGAGAATGAGAAAGCGCCGCTTCAGATAAAGCTGCTTCAGGATCTCGCATTTCTGCCGCTCGCCGGCGGAAATGTCGGAAACCCTGGCGTTGAGCGGCACCTTGAACGGCATCCGCGCCAGGAACGCTTCCAGCTCCTGTTTTTCCCTGGCCCAGTTGACGACAGCAGGAACGTCATCGCGCGCCAGCACCAGATTTTCCGCAACCGTCATCGCCGGCACGAGCGTAAAATGCTGGTAGACCATGCCGAGCCCGAGCGCATGCGCATCCTTCGGGTTGGCGATCGCCTGTTCGCGGCCGCCGACCATGATGTCGCCCTCGGTCGCGTGATGGTAGCCCATGATGCATTTCACGAGCGTGCTTTTTCCTGCGCCGTTCTCGCCGAGCAGCGCGTGGAACGAGCCCGGCCGCACCTTGAGTGCGACATTGTCGAGCGCAAGAAAGTCGCCGAACTTCATCGTCACCGCGACCGCGTCGACGCCGAGCGGGCCTTCGGGCAGCGGTGTCTCACCGATGATCATGAGACGGCCTTGATGAACGCGCCTGAGGTCGCGACCGCGCCGAACACGCCGCCCTGCATCTTGATCATCTTCAGCGCGTGGTCGTGATTGCTCTTGTCGGTGGCGGCGCAGCAATCCTCGATCAGCACGCATTCAAAACCGCGGTCGTTGGCTTCGCGCATTGTGGTGTGGACGCAGACGTCGGTGGTGATGCCTGTGAGAACGAGGTTCTGGATTCCGCGCAGCCGCAGCATCAGTTCGAGGTCGGTGGCGCAGAACGAACCCTTGCCGGGCTTGTCGATGATGGGCTCGCCGGGCAGCGGCGCGAGGTCGGGAATGATCTCCCAGCCGGCCTCACCGCGCACCAGCACGCGGCCGCACGGGCCGGGATCGCCGATCCCGGCGCCGATCTGCCGCGAGCGCCACTGCTTGTTGGCGGGCAGGTCGGTGAGGTCAGGGCGATGGCCTTCACGGGTGTGGATGATGTGAAAACCCTGCGCGCGCATTACCGAAAGCAGCTTCTTGATCGGCTCGATCGGCGCGCGGGTCAGCGAGAGGTCATAACCCATCTTGTCGACATAGCCGCCGACGCCGCAGAAATCGGTCTGCATGTCGATGATGACAAGTGCGGTGTTTTGCGGGCGCAGGTCGCCATTGTAGGGCCAGGCATAGGGTTCGGATGAGATATAGCGCTCGGGCATGGCACGTCCTTATCGGGTGATGGACAGTTCGGCCGGCGCGCCGGTCAGCGTGCGCTTCGGCGAACAGGTGATGATCATGATCGCGAGCGTCAGGATGTAGGGCGCGGCGTTGAACAGATGATAGCCCGAGGTGACGCCGACCGATTGCAGCGCCGGTCCGAGCGCCGCGGCGCCGCCGAACGCGAGCGACGCCCACAGGCACAGCATCGGATCCCAGCGCGCGAAGATCACCAGCGCCACGGCCGTGATGCCCTGGCCGGAGGACAGGCCCTCGTTCCAGCTGCCGGGATAGAACAGCGACAGGAACGAGCCGCCGATCCCGGACAGAAAGCCGCCGACCATCGTGGCGCGCAGCCGGATCGCCAGCACCGAATAGCCCATGGCGCGGGCGGCGTCCGAACTCTCGCCGGCGGTGCGGATGAGCAAGCCCCAGCGCGTGGTCTTGAAGGCCCAGTATAATATCGGCGCCAGCGCAAGGCCGATCAGGAACAGCACGTTGATCCGTAAGGCGGCGCGCACCTGCGGCACGTCGCTCCACCAGCCGAAATCGATCGCCGGCAACCGCGCCGCGGTCGGTTCGATCAACGGCTTGCCGAGATAGAACGCCAGCCCCGTTCCGAACAGCATCAGCGCAATGCCGACCGCGATGTCGTTGACCCGCGGCAGCGAGCAGATGCCGGCATGCAGGGCGCCCAGCATCGCGCCGGCGATCCCGGCGGCGAGCACGCCGAGCCAGGGCGAGCCGGAGAGATAGGAAATGCCGTAAGCGCTCATCGCGCCCATGACAAGCGTGCCTTCGAGGCCGAGGTTGATACGGCCGGAACGCTCGGTGATGCATTCGCCAAGACTCACGAACAGAAACGGCGTCGAGACGCGGATGGCGCCGCCGAACACGGCGAGCGGAACGGTCCAGAGTCCGAGCGATCCGTCCGACATGTCAGGATTTTCCTTTCAGGAAGCCGATCCGTCCGTACAGCGCGTCACTCGCCAGCACGAAGACGAAGATGATGCCTTGCAGAACCAGCACCGAGGCATCGGGCAATCCGAGCCGCCGCTGTAATAGCCCGCCGCTGGCGCTGATGCCGCCGAGCAGGATCGCCACGGGAATGATCGCCAGCGGATTGTGCCGCGCCAGGAAGGCGACCAGGATGCCGGTAAAACCATAGCCGGCGGCGAGATTGGCGTTGGTGCGGCCCTGCACAGCGGCGACTTCGACCATGCCGGCAATGCCGGCGGCGCCGCCGGCGAGAAAGCAGATGGTCAGGATCAGTTTGTTGACGCCGAGGCCGACAATTTTTGCCGCGCGGATGTTGCCGCCGGCCACCCGCGCCGAGAAGCCGAATACGGTATGATAGATCAGGATGTACGACGCGAACGCCGCGACCAGGCCGAACGCCAGCCCCCAATGCACGTCGGTGCCGGGAATGCTGCCGATCATGTTGGCCGCGCCGATTTCGCGGGTCGAGGGCTTGTTGAGGCTGGCGGGATCGCGCATCGCGCCTTCGACCAGATGGTTGAGCACCGCAAGCCCGATATAGACCAGCAGCAAACTCGAGATCGTCTCGTTGACGCCACGGTATTGCCGGAGCGCGCCCGCCAGCGTGATCCAGAGACCGCCGCCGATCACGCCGGCGCACACCATCGCGGTCTGCACCACCAGCGGCGAGGCCCACGGCATCGCCAGCGCGACCGAGGTCGCCGACAGCGCGCCAATGAGCAGCGCGCCTTCGCCGCCGATAATGACCATACCCAGTTGCGCCGGCAGCGCCGTGCACAACGCGGTCAGGATCAGCGGCGCGGCACGCGTCAGCGTGTTCTGCCAGGAGAACCAGGTGCCGAACGCGCCCTGGTACATGTAGAAATAGAGATCGAGCGGGTTCTTGCCGAACAGCGCCACGAATAGCCCGAAGGTTGCGAGCGCGCCGACCAGCGCCGCGCCCGGGATCAGGATGTATTCGATGGTGGCGCCGTAGCGTTGGAGGAAGCCGGGATCAGCGGCCGGCGCAACGCCGACCGCCTCCACCGGATCCGCCGAACCTGTTGTCACGAAGTCGCTCCGAGCACGCCTTCCACCAGATAGTTCATCTTCTCGAGCTCGGGATCGGTCTGGCCCCGATCGGTGCCTGCGGTAATGACCGCGTTGCCCTTGTTGTCCATGATCGGGCCCTTGAAGATGGTGTAGGTGCCGGCGACCAGCTTGGCCTTGATGTCGTCGGCGTGCTTGCGCGCCTCGGCCGAGACCGCCTCGCCATAGGGCGAGCACTTGACGATCTCTTCCTTGAGGCCGCCGCGATAGAAGTTCGGAATGGATTCGCCGGCCGCGATCATCTTGACGAATTTCGGGTAGAGCGCTTCCCAGTTCCACTCCGCGCCGGTGAGATACGCCTTCGGCGCCAGCGGCGACTGGTTGACGTGATAGCCGCACACCATCGCACCGCGGCGCGCGGCGTTCTCGACCATGGTCTTGGGACCGTCGACGTGACAGGTGAGGACGTCGACGCCCTGGTCGATCAGGCTGTTGGTGGCCTCGGCTTCCTTGACCGGCATCGACCAGTCACCGGTGAAGATCACCTGCGTGGTCGCCTTCGGGTTGGCGAGCCTTGCGCCGAGCGTGAAGGCGTTGATGTTGCGCAGCACCTGCGGGATCGGTTTCGCGGCGACGAAGCCGAGCTTGCCGCTCTTGGTGGAGTAGCCGGCAACGATGCCGGAAATATACTGCGCCTCGTCGATATAGCCGAAATAGCTGCCGGCATTGGTCGGGTCTTTCTCGCTCCACAGGCCGCCGCAATGCTCGAAGCGCAGTTTTGGAAATTTCTTCGCCATCTTGATAACGTGCGGGTTGTAGTAGCCGAACGAGGTCGGAAACAGCAGCGACGCGCCGTCGAGGTTGATCATGGACTCGATGGTCTTTTCGACCGCATCGGTCTCAGGCACTTTTTCTTCCTCGATCACCTTGAAGCCGGGCAGCTTCTTCACCGCCGCCGCGCCCTGCGCGTGGGCCTGGTTGTAACCGTAGTCGTCGCGCGAGCCGACATAGACGAAGCCGATGGTGGTGCCGGCTGCGCGCGCGGCGCCCGCGCCGAAAGCGGTGCCGAGTGTCAGCGCCGCACCGCCCTGCAACAGATGCCGTCGTGAAATCCTGCCAAATTCCATGTGCCTGCTCCCTCTGGCGGCTGGACCGCCCCCTATTTCGTGGCCGCGCCGATGCGGCGGGCTCGTGGAGGGATGTCGCAATCTTCATGCCAGAGCGTGTGCGGCGGGCATCTCTCAATAAACCAATGAATATATTGAGTTATCCTGTTGTCTCACTTGTCCTGTGGGATTCGTTCGTTGCCGATATGACTAATTTTTAGGCGGCATTTCATGATTGTATGCAAGGTCGTTAAGCAATTGTTAGATCCCGCAGCGCTTGTCAGCCGGCCGAATTGGCGGCGGATTTCTTGCCTTGCCGGCTGGTCAGGCGAATTGGGGCTGCTACCAGTCAGGGGTCCGCAGCGGCTTGCGTCGAAGCCGCCGGCATTGAACGTATTGATCGGCCGGCGCTGGAAACGACACGGCGCTGTACAGGAAAAGCATGAGCAAGACAGAAATGGGCAGCAGCGGATCGAGCCGGGCAGCGCTGGGCGATGAAATCGTCGGCCGGATCGACCAGCTGGCGGCGATCTCCGAGACGCCGGAGCAACTGACGCGAATCTTCCTTTCGCCCGAGCATCGCGCCGCTGCCGATCTCATTCTTTTCTGGATGCGCGAGGCCGGCATGACCGCGCATCTCGACGCCATCGGGAATGTCTGCGGCCGCTATGAAGGCGACCGGCCGGGCCTGCCGTGCCTGATGCTGGGCTCGCATTACGACACCGTACGCGACGCCGGCAAATGGGACGGCCCGCTCGGCTTGATCACGGCAATCTCCTGCGTCGCCGATCTGAACCGGCGCGGGCGGCGGCTGCCGTTCGCGGTCGAAGTCGTCGGATTTGCGGACGAGGAGGGCGTGCGGTTTGCGTCCACGCTGCTCGGCAGCCGCGCGGTCGCGGGCACCTTTGTCGAGAGCGCGCTCAATTCACGCGACCATGCCGGGATTTCGATGCGCGATGCGATGGTCACATTCGGCCTCGACCCCGAGCACATCGGCGCGGCCGCGCGCACCCGCCGCGAACTCCACGCCTATGTCGAGCTGCACATCGAGCAGGGCCCGGTGCTGGAAGAGAATAATCTGCCGGTCGGCGTCGTCACCGCGATCGCGGGCGCGACGCGGCTGGCGGCAAAACTGACCGGCATGGCCGGTCATGCCGGCACGGTGCCGATGGCGTTCCGGCGCGATGCGCTGGCGGGCGCCGCCGAATGCATCTGCATGGTGGAGGAATTCTGCAAGACCGACCAAGCCGGCCTCGTCGGCACCGTCGGCTACATCGACGCGATGCCCGGCGCCACCAACGTGATCCCCGGCCTCGTCTCCTTCACGCTCGACATCCGCGCGCCATCCGATCCGCACCGCAAGATGGCGGTCGCCGACATCGTGCGCCGCATCGAAGCGACAGCCAAGCGCCGCAATCTCGCGCTGCAGCTCGACGTCACCCACGAAAACCGCACCGTGCCCTGTGCGCCCTGGCTGAAGGCGCAGGTCGCGGACGCCGTCGCCGCCGAAGGTTTTGGCGTGTTCGAACTACCGAGCGGCGCCGGCCATGACGGCATGGCGATGATCGACATCTCAGACGTCGCGATGCTGTTCGTCCGCTGCCGCGGCGGCATCAGCCACAATCCGGCGGAGCATGTCGAACTTGCTGATGCGGATGCCGGGGCGCGGGTATTGTTGCGGCTGGTGGAGAATTTCAGGCCGAACACGTAGGTTCGTAGGATGGGTTGAGCCCTTGCGAAACCCATCAGCTCCGTCGCTTTCATCGATGGGTTTCGCGAAGGGCTCAACCCATCCTACGCCTACATGACAATTCGATGACATCTTTCCCCCGCACTGTTGCGGAGAGACGAATCAATGATGTCTGGAGTACCAACGCGTGATATCTGACTCGCCGGACATTGCTCTCATCCTTGCCTATGAACAGCCAGATCACATTTTCATCGCATCGCGAATACCGCTTTCATCAGGGCATGTTGTCCAGCCTTGTCGCCAACGGCATTCAGGCCGTCAATTTTCTCGGCGATCGTTTCCTTCGAAAATATCATCTGTCGGCAGGCATCGAGGAGTTGTACCGGCACTCGGTCAACGCGGCGTTTGCCGAGGAGGAAGCCTTTCTCGTCACCGGGGCGCCGCACGCCTCTGCCTATTATCCGCGCGACTTTGCCTGGTTCTATCCTGATGTCCTCGACCCCGAGACCATCATGGATGCGCAGGATGCCGTGCGCAGGGTTCGGCTGCTGGAGAAAAGCGTCCGCCTGATGCTGGAAGCGGTGCGCGCCGGCGTCGTCACCACGACGATCGTGCCGGCGGGGCGCAACCGCTACATCGGCATCAACTATTTTTCGAGGCCGTCGGACACGCTGCTGGGCATCCTCGCAGGTCTGGAGCAACTGCTCTCCGCCGAGCAAAGGCCGGCTTCGTATTTGGCGATGTCGCAAGGTGCGCATGCCGGCCGCCTGTTGCTGTCCGAATATCGCGAGAACCTGAAACGGGCGATCGTTGAACTCGCCAGGTCGTTGCAACGGTTCGATGACAACGGGCTTTCGGCGCTTTTGTGCGACGTCAGCGCGCCCCGTTCTGCGGCGACCGATACCCGTGCCGAACGCCGGCGGTTCGTCACCAATGCCTGCGTCTACGCGACGTTCCTGCGCGGTATCAAGCTTGGTGTCATCGAGCGGACTGAGCTGGAGCAGCTGCTTGGACGCGCGCTTTCACAGTACAAGCAGGAGCTGCTGCTGCTGTTCGGCAGGCACGGCTATATCAGCCATTCCCTGGACTCCCGGCAGCAGGCGCCGGTCTATTCCATCGCGCTCGATTTCGTGAACGTGCATCAGGGCTTTTGGGATTTGAACGACGCGGAAGAACGCGCGCTGTTCGCGGCCACGACCGACTTCATCCTTGCCGAGCCGCGGTTTCGGGTCCCGGATACATCGCACTTCCTGGTGTCGGCGGATAATCCGCTGAACAAGCTCATTCACAAGATCGCGGCGCCGGCCTATCAGGGCCGTTCGTCCTGGCCGACGTTCAACGTCGAATTCGCCGATCGCATGCTGGACTACGATGAATGTTCCGGCACCGAAACCTATCGGGCTTATGCCTGCGATATATTGCGCGATATCCGTACCGTGACCGAAACCCACGGCGGATATCAGGAACTGATCTCCGAAAACGGCCTCAAATATCGTACCTGGGCCTATCAGAGCGCCGTCGCGCATTCCTGGTTTCCGCGCTTCCTGACGGTCTGGCGGCGTGCGTTCGGGACGTCGCTGCTGGGAGCCTGTAGACCGTAGGATGGGTAGAGCGCAGCGAAACCCATCGCCAGCGGATGGTGGGTTTCGCTGCGCTCGCAATGACGGTTAGGTGCGACAAATCAACCCGACGGGCAAATCAGTTCGGAGTTTCAGAAATCGTGTCAAGTAGAAAATTTCCGTAAATCAAAAATATTTCTGTTGTCGGCCGACCCAAATCAGTGCGCATCTATCGCCATCCCGTCCTGGTCAGAAGGGCGTCGGCCGTCGTCACGGACGTTGGGCGGGTTGCGGTGGACGCTGGTTTGCGCTGAGACGACGACGTGGACTCAAGCGTACGGCAAAACCGTGTGGTCCTGGCGCCCGTTGCAGGCGTCAAGCTGTCGGAGAAGCGCAAGCGGGAACGGCAGCGACGGAGTCAACTAAGAACTCGTCTCCGGGGAGAGCACGGCATAAGCCGTAAAGCCATTGCGCAGGGAAGGCCGGGTGTTCTCCGCTGCCCTGTATGCTCGTGTGCAACTTTTTCAGTGCTAACCGCACACGAGACCGCGGGTGCAGCGCGCACCCGGTCTTCCCTGCGCCCTCTGTTTGAAGAGGGCGGGAAGTTTCTGGCAAACCTCGGGCGCAATGCGTCGCGAGAATGTCGAAGTGTGTGTCACACCCACAATTGTCGTCCCCGCGAAGGCGGGGACCCAGTATCCCAGAGACGCCAATGCCAGAACCGAGAGGCCGCGGCGTACTGGATCCCCGCATGCGCGGGGATGACAACCGGAAAGATTGGCGCGACGCGCTACTCCGCCGCCTTCGCCGTTTTCCCGAACATCCGTGTCGGCGCCGGAAAACCGCACGACGTTCCGTCCGTCACCTTGACCTGATCCTCCCACGGCAGCCGGAACGTGCCCGCCACCATGTCCTGCATGAACGTATACGGGCAATCCATCGCGCCGCCCTTCACCGCGACGTAGCCGCGGTGCCAGAGCTGGTAGATGTTGTTCTCGACGCCCCAGTGGATCCGCGCCTCACGCACCAGGTCAGGGCGGACTTCGGCGGTGATGATTTCGTCGGCGCGGCCGGTGGTGCCGTGGGCGATGATGCTACCATCGAAATTCACGATCATGCCTTCGCCCATGGAATCGAACGAGCCGTCCGAGCCGCACATGCAGACATTCGCGGTCACCATCAAATTCTGGAACGCGTTCGCTTGATTTGTAAAACGCCAGCTTTCGCGGATCGGCGCGGTGTAGCCGGCCGTGCGGATCATGATCTCGGCGCCCTTGTAGGCGCATTCGCGCGCCATCTCCGGGAACATGCCGTCATGGCAGATGATCAGCGCGAGCTTGGCGCCTTTCGGTCCCTCGATCACGGGAATGCCGATATCGCCGGGCTCCCACGGCTCGACCGGAATCCACGGATGGAATTTCCGGTAATAGAGCTTGATCTCGCCGTTGTTATCGATGATCAGGCCGGAATTGTAGGGATTGCCGTTCGGGTTGAACTCCATGATGGAGAAGCAGCCCCAGATCTTGTGGTCGATGCAGGCCTGCTTGAAGGCGGCGACCTCAGGGCCGTCGAGCCGGCACATGATCTCCGGGTTGGTGTCCATCGACAGGCCATGCAGCGAATATTCCGGAAATACGACGAGATCCATGGTGCCGAGATTGCGCCGCGCCTTGCCGACCATGGTGACGATGCGCTCGGTCTGCCGCGCGAGGTCCGCCTTGGTCACGACAACAGGCAATTGCAGCTGAACCAGCCCGATCACGACGCCCTCCGGCGATTTGTTGAGGCCTCCGAGTCCGTTCATGTGTTCCTCCCGAATTTGTGGCGCTGCGCCAGACCGCCAGCGTTTCGACGTTGCGATACCGCGATATTTTGCAACAAGCGTGCCAACTCATTCCCGGCTTGCGCAAGAATTGTACAATGGCATGCGCCTTGCTTAATCTCTTCGAAAATTACTCTCGGTCGGGCGCTTGCATCATGACGAACTCAAAGAGGCCATCCATCGGCAAGGTCGCCGCCGAGCCGGAGCCGATCGCGCTTGAGTGGGCGGCCACCGCGCTCCTCATCATCGACATGCAGCGCGACTTCATGGAACCCGGCGGCTTCGGCGAGACGCTGGGCAATGACGTGTCGCAGCTGGCGCGCGCGGTGAAGCCGATCGCTTCGGTGCTGTCAGCGGCGCGCGAAACCGGCATGCTGGTCATCCACACCCGCGAGGGACATCTGCCCGACCTGTCCGACGCGCCGCCGGCCAAGGTCGAACGCGGCGCGCCCTCCTTGCGGATCGGCGATCCCGGACCGATGGGGCGCATTCTCATTCGCGGCGAGGCCGGCCACGACATCATTTCCGAACTCTATCCGCTCGACTCCGAGATCGTGATCGACAAGCCGGGCAAGGGCGCGTTCTACGCCACCGAGCTTGGCGACATCCTGGAGAAATATGGCATCGAGAATTTGCTGGTGTGCGGCGTCACCACCGAAGTCTGCGTCAACACGACCGTGCGCGAGGCCAACGACCGCGGTTATCGCTGCGTGGTGCTGGCCGACGGCTGCGCCTCCTACTTCCCCGAATTCCACGAGATGGGCCTGAAGATGATCAAGGCCCAGGGCGGCATTTTCGGCTGGGTCACGGACTCAGCCGCGGTACTGGAGGCGCTTGCACCGGAGCTTGCGGCTAACCGCCCTTGACGGCGCCTGCGGTCAGTCCGGCCACGATCTGCCGCTGCGCGAGCACCGTCAGCAACAGAACGGGGAAGGTCACGATGAGCGCGGCCGCCGCAAGCGGTCCCCAGCTCAACTGGTCGAACGAAATCATGTTGTAGACGGCGACGGGCAAAGTGCGCGTCTCCCGTCCCGCCAGCACGATGCCGAACACGAAATTGTTCCAGGAGAAGATCACCGCGAGAATGAAGGCCACCGCAAGCCCCGGACGCGCAATCGGCAGCGCCACGTGAAGGAACACCTGCCAGCGGGTGGCGCCGTCGATCAAAGCGGCTTCCTCGAGCTCCAGCGGCGTGGTCTCGAAATAGCCGATCATGATCCAGATCACGATCGGCACCGTCACCACGAGGTGGATGATGATCTGCGGCACAAGCGTGCCGAGCAATCCGAGCCACTGGAACAGCAGGAACAGCGGGATGAGATAAGACAATCCCGGAGTGATGCGGGCGATCAGGATCACGATCGCGGATTTATGCGCGGCCATCCGCGCGATGCCGTAGCCGGCGGGCACGCCGACCAGCATGGCAAGGCCGGTCGCGGTGCCGGTCACCACGAGGCTGTTGATGAAGTAGGTCAGGAAGCGGTTGGAGGCGAGCACGTCGGCATAATTCTTCCAGGCAAAGCGCTCGGGGAAAAACACCGGCGGGTAGGCCGCGTTGTCGACCTCGAACTTGACCGACAGCGAGGCCATCCAGAGAAAGAACAGGATCGCGGGTGACACGACCACGAAGACCGCAAACCACAGCCCGATCTTGCCGAGGATCTGACGCAGATTCATGCGCCGCTCCCGATCTCGGTCCACATCATGCGCTGGCGCAGATGCAGCATCAGCGCCGCCATGGCGACGATCAAGAGGAAGAAGATCACCGCGATCGCCGAACCATAGCCGAGGTCGTAATAGATGAAGGCGACGCTGTAGAGATAGAGGTTGATGGTCTCGGACGCCGAGCCGGGCCCGCCTTGCGTGATGGCGAAGATGATGTCGAAGCTCTTGACGGCATCGATCATGCGGATCATGCCGGCGATAAACAGGAACGGCGTGATCAGCGGCAGCGTGATGTAGCGGAACACCTGCCAGACGCTGGCGCCGTCGATCTGCGCACTCTCATAGGGCTCGGTCGGGATCGCGGCGAGGCCGCCGAGCACGATCAGCATCACCAAGGGGGTCCATTGCCAGGTCTCGACCAGCACCAGCGAGGGGATCACGGTGCCGGGATGGAACACCCACAATTGCGGCGGCAGGCCGACCAGCGACAGCAGGTAATTCAAAATGCCGAGCTGCGGGTGGAACATCATGGTCCAGACCAGCGCGATCGCCACCGGCGTCGCCATCATCGGCATGATGAAGACCCCGCGCAGAAAACCGCGGCCGGGAAATTTGGCGTGAAACACCACGGCGGCAAAGGTGCCGAGGATCAGCGGCAGCAGCACCGACAAGGCGGTGTAAAGCAGGGTGTGTCCGACCGCTTCGACGAAGCGTGGATCGTTCGGCATTCGAAGATAATTGGCGAAGCCGACAAAGGTGGTCGGCGAGCCGACCTTCCACTCGTTGAGGCTCATCCAGATCGTGAACACCCATGGGAACACGATTACGGCGAGCACGACGACCAGCGCCGGCACCACGAACGGCCAGTAGGACGGCGGCCGCCATTCCTGCTCCGGCGCGGCATCAGCCGCGGCCGGAGTGACTTCTGCTATGGCCTTCACGCTTTTTCGCTGCGCTCCAGGATCGGGCGGAACTGCTCATGAGCCTTCTTCAGCTCCGTTGCCGGATCAGCGCCCGCAAGGGTGGAGGTGAGGGCTGCACCGACGAGATCTCGGAATTCGGCGACCGGAATGATCACGGGCAGGCCGAGCTTGCTGATCTTGGCGGAATCGATCACCGATTGCAGCCATTCCTTCGGCATCTTTACGCCGGCCTGGATCTCCGGGTCGTTGAGCACGGAGTTGCGGAACGGCACGCCGCCGCCGGCCTGCAGCAGCCGCGCGCCTTGCTTCTTCGAGACCGCCCATTGGCAGAGCAGATAGGCGGCTTCCTTGTTCTTGCTGGCGGCCGCGATGCCGATGCCGTCGCCATAGGTTGCCGAATATTGTCCCTTGGATCCCTTGGGCACGACGGTGTAGCCGACCTTGCCGACGACGCGCGAGGCGGCCGGGTCTTCCAGCGGGGGGGCCCAGCCGACGCCGTCGATCCACATCGCCGAACGGCCTTGGGTGAACGAGGCCATCGACTCCATCCAGTTGAAGCCGGCGACGCCGGGAGGCGCGACCTTGGTCAGCAGCGTCTGGTAAAGCTTGGTGGCTTCGATCGCCTCCGGGCCGTCGGTCAGGATGCCGCCCTTGGCATCGAGGAATTCGCCGCCGGCGTTAAGGAAGAAGTTGGTCCACAGCGTCATGTTGGCGTTGCGCAGGCCGCGCCCGACGAAGCCGAAGGTGCCTTCCTTGGCGTCGGTGAGCTTTTCGGCCGCCGCGACCATCTCGTCGAAGGTCTTCGGCACCGCGACGCCCTTCTTCTGGAACAGCTCCTTGTTGTAATAGAGGATGAAATAGTCGACCGACCACGGCAGGGAGTGCATCTGCCCCTTGTCGTTCTTGGCGTATTGCAGGCCGCCGGCCGAGAAATCGCTTTCGACGAGGTCGGGCGCGGTGAGGTTCGGGTCCTTCATGTAGCCGGAGATGTCGGCGAGCCAGCCGGCCTTCTCGAACTGGCGCTTCTGCACGTGGTAGCTCAGATGAACCACGTCGAAGCTCGGCTTGCCCGAAGCGAGTTCGATCACGGCCTTCTGGCGCTGTTGCTGTTCGGGGATCTGCTCCGACTCGACCTGGATGCCGGTGAGTTCGGTAAATTCCTTGATGTTCTTTTGAAAATTGTCGCCGCGCGGACCCTTGGCGAGGATCACCTCAAGCTTGGTGCCGGCGTACTTCTTCCACTGCGGTTCGGCCGCGCGGGCCGGGAAGCCGGTCAGGCTCAGCGCCCCTGCGGCGGCGGTGCCGGCCAGAACGGAACGGCGCGAGATCAGATGATTCTTCATTATTTTTCTCTCCCTGGGTCGGCTTGTTTTGCGGCGATAGTAACGTCCGTGCGTGGCCTGCCTAGCCCCCTTCGTGCGGTATTATGGCGGAGCGCAGGCGATGCCATTGGTTGATCGCGCTTGCAATCGAACTAATATAGTGTACAAACAGTACAGTTAATGTCGGAGCCGGGCGAATGACGACGAGCGGCGACTATCAGGTCTTCGAGGCGGGCGACGTTCCGCTTCAGTCGGGCGTCATGTTCCCTTCCATGCGTCTCGCCTACAAGACCTATGGCAGCCTGAATGCGCGGAAGGACAATGTGATTGTCTATCCGACATCGTTCAGCGCGCAGCACTTCGACACCGAGTGGCTGATCCAGCCCGGCGGCATTCTCGATCCCGAGCGCTACTTCATCATCATTCCGAATCTGTTCGGCAACGGCCTGTCTTCCTCGCCGTCGAATTCCGACATCACACCGTTTCCGGCGATCAACTATAACGACGCGGTCGCGGTGCAGCGCCGCCTGCTGGTAGAGCAATTCGGCATAGCGAAGATCGCGCTGGTCTATGGCTGGTCGATGGGCGGCATGCAGGCCTATCACTGGGCGGCCTGCCATCCTGACATGGTGGAGCGCGCCGCCATCGTCTGCGGCAGCGCGCGGTGCTCGCCCTACAACCACGTATTCCTGGAGGGCGTGAAGGCGGCGCTGACCACGGATCCGAATTTCCGGGATGGCCGCTTCATCGCCAAACCTTCCGCCGGCCTTCGCGCCATGGGTCGCATCTATGCGGGATGGGCGATGTCGCACGCCTTCTACCGGGATGAGGTCTGGCGCGAGGCAGGATTCAAATCGCTGGAAGACTATCTGGCAGGCTCGTGGGATGTCGCCTTCGCACGGCGCGACGCCAACGATCTGCTGGCGCAGATCGGCATCTGGCAGCGTGGCGACATCAGCCAGTGCCCGGAATTTGGCGGCGACATTACCCGCGCGCTCACGGCGATCAGGGCGCATGTGCTGCTGATGCCGGGGCAGACCGACCGCTATTTCGATGTCCGCGACAACGAGGCCGAGATCGGCCGGCTGGTCAACGCCAAGTCGGCCGAGCTTCATCCCATCCCGTCGATCCACGGTCACCGTGCCGGCAATCCGATCAACAACCCCAGGGATCGCGACTTCATCAAGGCCGAGATATCGGCCCTTCTAGAGCGTTGAAAATCATCTTGGAGGCAGTGCGATCATGAGCACAGCGATTACGGCAACGGGCGAGAAGCTCCTGAGTTCGGCTGAGCTCCGCGACCTATCGGTGCGATCGAACCTTCCCGGCATCGTTCGCGCGATCAGTCACTACGGCGCTATCGTCGTTGTCGGCACGCTGATCTGGCAGGTCGCCTCGAGCTATGGCCTGCTCTGGGCGATACCGCTGATCGTCGTGCAGGGATACTTCGTCGCCTTCCTGTTCATGGTCGTGCACGAGACCGCTCACAAGACGGCGTTCCGGAGCCGCGCACTCAATCTCGTGTTCGGCCATCTGTCTTCGTTCGCGATCGGGCTGCCTTACGAATATTATTGCCTGTTCCACTGGGACCACCATCGCTACACGCAGGATCCGGCGAGGGATCCCGAACTGCTGGTCGGCCCGATGCCTGCCTCCGATACGCAGCTTGCAATCGCCTATAGCGGTCTTCGGCAGGTCGGCTTCCGGCTAGGTCTGATGCTTCGCCATGGCCTGACGGGCAACGCCTCCGCGCCCTGGATACCGGAAGCCAAGCGCCACATCGTGGTGAGGGAGGCGCGCCTCTATTTGCTCGGCTATGCGGTGCTACTGCTCGCCTCACTCGCATTGCAGACCACGATCCTGCTCTGGGTATGGGTCGCGCCGCTGGTGGTAGGGCAGCTATTCCTGCGTCCTTATCTCTATGCCGAACATACCGGCTGCGATCGGACGCGCAGCGCTTTCCAGAACACCCGTACGACCTATACCGGCATATTCACGAAGTGGTTTGCCTGGAATATGCCCTACCATGTCGAGCACCATGCCTATCCTTCGATTCCGTTTCATGCGCTGCCGAAGCTGAACGGTATCGTCGACGAACAGATCGTGTACCGGGGCCGGGGTTATCTCGCTGTGACGCGGGAAACGTGGAATTGGTTCCGGCGCGAGCGACGTAAGGGAGCCGTCACCGAACCTTGATCATCAACAGCGTGTCGACGAGGTTACGCGCTTGCGCCGGCGAGATCGGCTTGATGCCGAAGATGTAGCGATAGAACAGGCTGCCGTAGATCGCGTCATAGAGGTCTTCGGGCGTCCCGGCGGCGCCAACGCTGCCGTCCTGCTGGCCGGCCGCAATCAGTTCGACCAGCGCTGTCCTTCGATACCGGAGATAGCGCTCGTAGAAAATCTCCGCGGAACCGGTGTTCGAAATGCATTCGGAGATCACGGCGAGCTGCACCTTGCCGAACTCACCCTGCAGCGCCTTCGCATAGGCGGCCGCGTGGCTTCTCAGGCGGTCTGCCGGCGTGCCGGTGCTCGGCAGCGGCAGCATCAACGAAGCATGGTGCAGGAACGCATCGATCAGCAGCGCCTCGCGCGACGGCCACCATTTGTAGATGGTCATCTTCGAGACGTTCGAATCCCGCGCCACCGCATCGATGCTGGTGGCGGCAAGGCCCGTGGTGGCCATCAGGGTGTAGGCGCTCTGCAGAATGGCGTTGGTCGTCTCGGCGGAACGGGGACGACCACGGCGGGTCGTTGCCGTGTCGCCGTCCGGTTCGATCTTGCCCTTCGCCATGATCCGGCTGTCCCTCGATACAGCGACAAGCGCGGTCGGCTACGCCTCGACGAAGGCGAGCAGGGTGCCGTTGCCGGCTGCCGGTGGCACGATGACGCCGCCACCGCTGTGAACACCAGTGCCACCGAGCGCCTTCTCGGCTGCAGCGACGTCGGCCTCAATCACCAATCCCGCGCCGCCACGCTCGGGCAGACCGGTCAGCGATACCTCGGGATAGCGCTTGCTCAGTTGATCCCTGGTCAGGAACACGAAGTCGGCGCGATCGGAGCCCGAGGGCACGGCGATGGCGCCGTCCTGCTCGCTCACGTCGCGATCGATCATGCGCGACATATGCGCGGCGTCGTTGGCGGGCTCCGGCGAAACGATCAGCACCTGCCGCAGGCGCTTGGCGCCATTGGCGTGCTTCATCAGTTCGGGAATCCACACCGTCTCGCGGGTCTTGTGCTGGCAGGCGAAGATACGCACGCCGCCCGGCGCTTCCGCGGTCGGCCACTGGAAGGTCCGGAATTTTGCTGCAGAGACGGTGCCATCGGGCATCGTCACCGGTCGTTCGAAATCGGTCGGTCCAACCGGCGGATAGCCGCGCGCGCGAATCTCTTCGGCGCCGTCGGCGGAATCCACTGCGGTAAAAGCGATGCGCTCGATACCCTCGCCGCGCTTTTCCAGAAACGCGCGCGCCGGAGCGTTATGTTCTGTCGGCGTCAGGACGCCGAGCAATTCCATATAGTCAGGGTCGAACATGATGGTGTAATTGCCCGATCCCATATGCGCGCTGTGGGTGCCGCG
The DNA here is from genome assembly GCF_018130105.1 of Bradyrhizobium sp. AUGA SZCCT0160. Classification (NCBI taxonomy): domain Bacteria; kingdom Pseudomonadati; phylum Pseudomonadota; class Alphaproteobacteria; order Hyphomicrobiales; family Nitrobacteraceae; genus Bradyrhizobium; species Bradyrhizobium sp. AUGA SZCCT0160. The sequence goes on along the minus strand of NZ_JAFCMD010000008.1, from coordinate 161,815 downwards.
CGGCGACACAGTAAAGCCGAGCCGCCTGTAATTTTCAGCTGATTTGTCGAGGTCCTTCACCATGACCACGGCGTGATCTATTCCGACGACGTTCTTGAGTGCCACTCTGCTATTTCCCGGGGCTGATGATGCGTACTAAGCTAACCATTCGATCTGCCGCCCGCAAGAAAGGATCATGATGAATAGCGCTGAAGTCCGCTGGCCGCCTTCGCTGTGGACCGCGGTGACGCCATCAGGGCCTGAGCTTCCGGAATTGATCGGGACGCAGCAGGCCGATGTGATCGTGATCGGCGCGGGCTTCACCGGACTATCGACGGCGCTGCATCTGCGCGAGGCCGGCGTCGATGTCGCGATCGTGGAAGCCGCGGAGCCGGGGTGGGGCGCGTCGGGTCGTAACAACGGCCAGGTCATTCCGACCCTGTCGCGGCCCGATCCGGAAGACATCATTGCCAAACACGGTGTGGTCGGCGAGCGCTTCGTCGGCATGCTGCGCGACAGCGCGTCGACGCTGTTCGAGGTGGCGCGGCGTTACAAGATCGAGGCCGAGCAGGAGCAGGCCGGATGGGTGCAGCCGGTACATTCGCCTGGCCGCATCAAGGTCGCGGAAAGGCGTGTGAGCCAATGGTCGAAGTTCGGCGCGCCAGTTGAACTGCTGTCGCGCGAACAGACGCGCGACATGACCGGGTCGGATGCCTGGTACGGCGGCTTCTGGAACAAAACCGGCGGCCACGTCAATCCGCTGGCGCTGGCGTGCGGGCTGGCGCACACGGTGCTCGGCCTTGGCGCACGCATCTACGCCCGTTCGCCGGCAATCAGTTTCGAGCGTCGCGGCGATCGCTGGGTGGTGAAGGCCGAAAAGGGCGCGATCAGCGGCCGTGCGCTGGTGGTTGCGAGCAACGCCTATAGCGGCGAGTTCTCGAAATCGCTGGTGCCTGACATGGCACACGAGGTCATGCCGGTGTTGTCCTGGCAGATGGCAACCCAACCGCTGTCCGACAATGTGCGCAAGACCATCATCCCCGGCCGCCAGGCGCTGTCCGATACCCATGGCGAACTGTATTTTGCGCGTTACGACGTGCGCAATCGGCTGGTCACCGGCGGTGCGGTGCTCGGCCCCGGCAACAAGGTCGAACGGATCAAGGCTGTCGTGACGGAGCGCTTGCAGCGGCTGTGGCCACAGATCGGCGAGGTCTCGTTCGACTATGTCTGGAACGGCTATGTGGGGATGACGGCGGACTTCTTGCCGCGCATCCACAAACTCGGGCCCAACGCTTATGGCTGGACCGGCTGTAACGGCCGCGCGGTCGCGCTGACGATCCCGCTTGGCAACGAATTGTCAAAGGCGGTCCGCGGCGTGCCGGAAAGCGAACTGGCGTTGCCGTTTACCGAACCTGTGCCGTTCGTGGCGCACGGATTGCTGCGCAAGATCGCGCCCTGGATGCTGCTGCTCTATCGGCGCCGCGATGCGCAGGAACTGATCAAGGGCGACCGTTTCGAGCTGCTGCGATGGGCGGAGTATTTTCTCGCCTCGCGGCGTCCGCAGTGATATCGCCACACAGATTTCTACGGCGCGCGAACTCTCGGCGAGTACGCCGACGGGTTTGCCGTTGGCGTCGAGGTCAACCAGAATTTCCTGAATCTTGCCGCTGATGATGTAGACGCCGGTGGACGCATGAAGGCTTGGATTGAGCTGGCGCTGCTCGGCGCCGTATGAGCGTTGAGCACGCCGCCCTTCTTCGGGGGGCCTGCGCGAAGGTCCGCATCGGAACTGGAGTCATTTTCTAATCGCCGGTTCGGAAAATCCTTCCGGAAATCCGGACATGCGCATCAGCGTTGCGATCGCCGCCGTTTTATTCGGCATCAAAACCATCGCTCGCCATGGCGCGATCAGGCGCGGGGAGTGGTCGGAGATCGTCGAAAAAGGCTGTCTGGCAAGGCATTTCGCCGCATTCAGCTGGTTTAATGCACCGCCAAAGCCTTAAAAACTAGCCTATTTCCCGCGAATCAGTGCAAGTCAAATAGCGATATAGTTGTGCAGAATGTCGAAAAGCCTGTTTTTTTAGGCAATTTCCGCCATATCGTGCCTCTTCCAGAATCAAATGGAGCAACCATGGCTACCCAAATGTCTAAGTCGCAGCTGATCGAGAAGATCGCGACGTCCACCGAAGTTTCGAAGAAGGAAGTCAAGGGCGTGATGGACGCGCTCGTTGACGTTGGTCACAAGGAGCTGAAGAAGAACGGGGTGTTCCTCGTCCCCGGCTTCGCCAAGTTCGTCGTGGTCAAGAAGCCCGCGACCAAGGCTCGCAAGGGCACCAATCCCTTCACGGGCGAAGAAATGATGTTCAAGGCCAAGCCGGCGCGCAAGATCGTCCGCGCCCGCCCGGTCAAGGCCGCCAAAGACGCGGTCTGATAGCGAAAAGGCCTCCGGCGACGGAGGCCTTTTTTGCCCGGGGCCATTGCGCTTTCGAGCGAAGTGGTCACCGGTTCGCGCAAGCGAAACGCGAAGGATAAAGCGGGTTCCGGTTCTGAGCCCATCAGAGCCGGGGTGCCGCTAGACCACCGGCGACCGGCCGCCATCGACATTGATGGCTGTCCCGGTGATGTAAGAGCCCTGCTCCGAGGCGAGGAAGCAGGCGAGGTTGGCGAATTCCTCCGCCGTGCCCATCCGCCCGAGCGGGACGCCCTTGGCGAGGTCGCGGGTAAAATCGTCGAAATCCGTATCCGGCGCCTTCTCGGCGTGCCGCTTGACCCATTGATCGCTCACGATCAGCCCGACCAGCATCGCATTGACCAGGACGTTGTGCGGGCCGCCTTCGTTCGCCATGGCCTTGGTCAGCGCCATGCCGGCTGCCCGGGAGACCGAGGTCGGGGTTGACGCGGCAGCCGGCGCCTTGGCTCCGATGTTCAGCACGTTGATGATGCGGCCCCATTTGCGCGCCTTCATGCCCGGCCAGACCAGCCGGCTGAAACGGATCGCGGCGAACAGTTTCAGGTCAAGGTCGTCCTGCCACATTTCGTCGGTCACGGTCTCGAACGCCATCGCGCGCGAGGTGCCGGCATTGTTGACGAGGACGTCGACCGGGCCGAGATCGGCGGCGATCGACTCATGCGCCTTGGCGATATCCGCCGCCTTCGAGACGTCGCAGACATAGTCGCGGACCTCGACGCCTTCCTTGGCGAGTGCCTCGCGCGCGGCCTGCAAGTCCTGTGCGCCGCGCGCCAGGATCGCGACCTTGGCGCCTGACTCGGCAAAGCGCCGCGCGACGGCAAGCCCGATGCCCTTGCTGCCGCCGGTGACGGCGGCAACGCGGCCCTTCATGGTGACGTTCATTTTCTCCTCCCTGGGTGCGGCGGTTCTGCGGCCGTTCAGTGCTGTAACGCTGGACGGGAGTAGATCAACCCGGACATGGCAAGGCGTGCGTTTTGCGGGCTAACGAACCTGTGAAGTGCAGAAATATCCATCCGGGAGAACCGGTGCGCGCGACAAGGATCTTTCCCGCATCGCACCTGCGGGAACGGCAATTTTGCTATTTCCAATGCGGTCTTGTGGGGAACGGCCAGCCAGCCAAAATCAAATCGAACCAACAATAGAGTCCAGGAGAATGCCATGGGCCTGCAACAAGCAAAACTCGAGTCGCTCCCCTTCGTCACCGGTGAGCTCAACTACCTCGCGCCCACCCCCGGAAAGCCGCGCACCTACGCCTTCGATCCGCCGCCGGGCGAGCCCAGATCGACGGCGCTGCCCGAACCCCATCAAGTTCCGATCTTCGACGCCCGCCTGATCGCAGGCAGTCTTTCGCTGGACCGCGAGGGTTTTGCCCTGGTCCGCCACCCGACCAGCGTCCGGAATTTCTACGATGATAAGGAGGTGCGGAACGTCTACTATCCCGCCGCCGAAGCTTTTCTCCGCGCTACGCTGAAAGCCGATCGCGTCGTGATATTCGACCATACCGTTCGCAAGCGCGTCGACGGTGCTGCCGATGTGCGGGGCGCCGGCCCGCGCCAGCCGGCCACGCGGGTCCATGTCGACCAGACTGATTTATCAGGGGCGAACCGGGTCCGCGAACATCTGCCTGACGAGGCGGACGAACTCCTCAAGGGCCGGGTCCAGGTGATCAATCTGTGGCGGCCGATTCGCGGACCGCTGCGCGATGCGCCGCTCGCGATGCTCGATGGCCAGACCGTGGCGCCCGGCGATCTCGTCGCCTCCGACCTGATCTATCCGAACCGGCAGGGCGAAACCTATTCGGTGAAGTACAACCCGGACCATCGCTGGTACTACATTCCGGAGATGACCTCGGACGAAGCGCTGCTGCTGAAGTGCTACGATTCGGCGACCGACGGGCGTACGCGGTTCGGACCGCACACCGCCTTCATCGATCCGACGACGCCGAAAGACGCAGCGCCGCGCGAAAGCATCGAGTTGCGGACGCTGGTGTTCCACAAGCACTGATCGCGTCGCCGGGAATACCATTTGGTATTCCCGGTGTATTGGTGTTACCCCGGCTGCAACAAGGCCGGGAAGAAACGAAACATGGACGGCGGCAAGGCCGACGACGCGGATGTCAACATTCGCGCACTGATTTTTGCGCTTCTGGCGCTGGCCTGCGGTCACATGCTGTCGACCCTGCTGCGCACGATCCCGGCCGTCAGCCTCGACGTGATGGCCGCCGATTTCAAGACTTCGCCGCAGGTGCTGGCGAGCCTGACCTCGATCTATCATTTTTCGTTCGCGGCATCGCAGATACCGGTCGGCGCCGCGATGGATCGTTTCGGCGTGCGGCCGGTTTCGCTTAGTCTGCTGATTGGAACGATTGTCGGCGCGTTGGCGTCCGGCCTGGCAACCGGGCCGGAGAGTTTTCTGTTCGGGCAATTCCTGCTCGGGGTTGCGAACTCGGGCATGTTGATGTGCCCGATGACGCTGGCCGCAAAGCAATTATCTCCGGCGCGGTTCGGCCTGTGGTCCGGACTGATCCTGTCGATCGGCAATATCGGTATGCTGCTGTCGTCGAGCCCGCTCGCCTTCGTCGTCGAACTCTGGGGATGGCGGGCAGGATTTTGGATTTCCGCCGGCTTCGGCCTGATGGTTGCACTGGCCGTCTACGCCCTGGTGCCGAACCAGCGGGCTGAACATGCCGATCGTTCGTCGCCGCTGTCGCAGATGGCCAGCGTCCTGCGCATCGGCGTGTCGTATCGGCTGCGCGGCCTGATTGCCATTGCGCTGGTCTCGCTGGCGGCCGTGCTGGTGCTTCGGGGATTGTGGGGCGGGCCGTGGCTGATGGAGGTCAAAGGGCTCAGCCGGATCGGGGCAGGCAACGCGCTTGGCCTGTTCACGATCGCGCTGATCGTTGGGCCGGCTCTGATCGGTCTTTTCGACCGAAGCTTTGGTCATCGCCGCGAGGTGCTCGCGGCCACGCATTTCCTGGCGGCGCTGCTGCTCGCCTTCATGGCGGCGGGCGCGTCTCATTTTCCGGTCTCGGACCTGTTCGGCGTAGCGGCGATGCCGGCTCAGTATGACATTGTCCTGCTGGTGTTGATCGGTTTTGCCATGTCGGCCCAGCCACTGGTGTTCGGCATGACGCGGCAACTCGTCGACGAGCAGAATACCGGTAAGGCGCTGTCAGCGGTCAATCTGGCGTTCTTCCTGGGAGCGGCGCTGATGCAATCGGCAACCGGCGTGGTCGCGGCGCTCCTTGGACTGCCTGCCGTGCTGCTGTTCATGGCCGCGGCGCTGATCATCGGGACAATCGTATTTTTGTTGTATACCTAGATCAGGTTGAGTTCGAGCACTGGTGGAAGATCGCATGTATCCGGATCCAAATTCCTCGTCGCAAAAAATGTACAACCGCGCACTGGCGAGTCTACCCGGTGGCAATACGCGCACCACCGTCTTCATGAAACCGTATCCGATCTACGCCGCGCGCGGCGAGGGATGTCGGGTGTGGGACCTCGATGGCAACGAGTACATCGATTGCATCAACAATTTCACCTCGCAGATTCACGGCCATGCACACCCGGTGTTGATCAAGGCCGCGACCGCGCAACTTGTGCTGGGATCGGCGTTCGGGATGCCGACCGAATCCGAGGTCGACCTTGCCGAACTGCTCGCTGCGCGATTGCCGTCGGTCGACCAGGTGCGCTTTTGCAATTCGGGTACTGAAGCTGTCATGATGGCGTTGAAGGCCGCCCGCGCCCATACCGGCCGCCCCAAAATTGCAAAGTGCGAGGGCGCGTATCATGGCTCCTATGACTACGCCGAGGTCAGCCTCGATCCGACGCCGGAAGCCTGGGGCCGCAACGCGCCGGTTTCCGTCGCCTATGCCAAGGGTACGCCCGACAATGTGCTGGCCGATGTCCTGACCATTCCGTTCAACGACACCGAGGCCGCGGTCAGCCTGATCCGCGAGCATGGCCCTGAACTCGCCTGCGTCCTTGTCGATCCCATGCCCAATCGCGCCGGGTTGGCGCCAGCTGATCAGGCCTATCTGGAGGCGCTGCGCAAGGTGACGCGCGAGGTCGGCGCGCTGCTGGTGTTCGATGAAGTGATCACTTTCCGGCTCGGCTATCGCGGCGCGCAGGGTCTGTTCAATATCGACCCCGATCTGACCACGCTCGCAAAAATCATCGGCGGCGGGTTTCCGGTTGGCGCGGTGTGCGGTCACAAGGAATTCATGGCGGTGTTCGACCCCCGGCCGGGCAAGCCTGCGCTGCCGCATGGCGGCACGTTCTCCGCCAATCCGGTGACGATGCGCGCCGGTATCGCCGCGATGGAACTGCTGGACGAGGCGGCGTTCGCGCGGCTCGATGCGATGGGGGAGGCGGTCCGATCAGGGATCGACGCAGCGTTCCGCCGCCACAATGTTCCCGGCCGCACGGTCGGGCTCGGGTCGCTGCTGAAGATACATCTCGTCGATCGTCCGGTGCGCGACTATCGCTCGGCCTATCCGACCGAAGCGGAAGCCAGGCGTCAGGTGGTTTTCAATCAGGCGCTGCTCAATCGTGGCGTGCTGGCGGCGGGCAATGGATTGATGGCATTGTCGACCCCGATGACGGATGCCGATATTCATGCGATCATCGATGCCGTATCGGGCGCGATATCGGAAGTGTCGGCCTCGCTCTAGGTTCAAGAACAACAAGGCAAGCAAGAACAACAAGGCAAGCAAGAACAACAAGGCAAGAATGTCCGCCAAGATCGATCCCATCACACGGTCCGTCGTCCAGCATCGGCTCAGTTCGATCGTAAAAGAGATGGGCGAGGCCATGCTTCGCACCTCCTATTCGCAGATCCTCAATTCCAGCCGCGATTTTTCGTTAGGGATTTGCGATACGCGCGCCCGCCTGATCGCCCAGGCCGATCATCTGCCGGTGCATGTCGGCGCGTTGCCATGGGCGACGATCGCGGTGGAGGAGCGGTTCAAGGACGTCAAGCCGGGCGACGTCTTCCTGCTCAACGATCCCTATTATGGCGGCAGCCACCTGCCGGATCTCACCGTCTTCGTGCCGGTGTTCGACGGCGACAAGCGGTTGCTCTGGACCATCGTCCGCGCCCACCAAAGCGATATCGGCGGCGCGACGCATGGCGCCTACAATCCCGGGGCAACGGAAATCTGGCAGGAGGGCCTGCGCATTCCGCCGATCAAACTCTCCGAGGCGGGGCGGCCGCGCGAGGATCTGCTCGAGATGCTGGCACTGAATGTGCGAAACCCGCGCGAGTTTCGCGGCGACCTTGCTGCGATGCTGGGCGCGGCGCATCTCGGCGAACGTCGCGTCGCAAAACTGTTCAGCGAATTCGGCGCGCCGGTCGTCGAAGCCGCGATCGAAGCAATTCTGGACGCGACCGAAGCGCAGACCCGCGCCGTGGTCTCGACCTGGAAGGACGGCGTCTTCCACGGCGAGGCGTTTCTCGACGATGACGGCCATGGCCGCACGGATATCAGGATCGCGGCCAAGGTTACCAAGAAGGGCAGCGATGTCGAGGTTGATCTGTCGGAGTCCGATCCGCAGTCGACCAGCTTTGTGAATTCCTCGCATGCCAACATGCAGGCCGCGGTCGCGATGGCCTTTGCCTATCTGATCGACGCTGACATCCCCAAGAACACCGGCGCGCTGCGCCCGTTAAAGGTGATCGCCAAGCAGGGGACGATCGTCTGGGCCGATCCGGGCCGGCCGGTGACGTTGTGCACCAGCCATCCCTCCAACGAGATCGTTGAAGCGATCGTGAAGGCCATGTCCGCCTCCTGTCCGCAGCGCGCGATGGCCGGATGGAGCCGCAGATTCCGGATCGCGATTCAGGGCGAGGATCCGCGCACCGGAAAGCAGTTCATCTGGCATTTGTTTCAGGCTCGACCGGGCGGCGGTGCTTCGTCCGGCGGCGATGGTTACTCGTCGATCGGCGAATGGCACAGCGTCGGTGGATTGAAGTTCGGAAGTATCGAGGTCGCCGAGGCGCGCTTTCCGTTGCACTTCCGCCAGCATGAATTCCGACCGGGCTCCGGCGGCGACGGCCAGTTCCGCGGCGGTCTCGGCGTTGCCCTCGATCTGGTGCTGGAAACCGAAAAGCCGTCGCGCGGCAACACCGCGGGCGATGGCGCACGCCATGGTCCGTGCGGCATGCTCGGCGGCGAGGACGGCGAGCCGCATCATTATCGCCTGCTGTCCGAAGGCCGCGAGCCGCGCGTGTTGCGCACCAAGGAAGTCGGCATCGACCTCCATCCCGGCGATTGCCTCGAGATCCGCTCATCCGGCGGCGGTGGCTGGGGGCCACCGTCGAAGCGATCGGCGGAGGCGCGGCGGCGCGATGCCGAGCAGGGATTGACCAGTGTTTCCGCGGAGCGACGTGGCTGACGATGTACACGATCGGGGTTGACGTCGGCGGAACCTATACCGACCTGGTGGCCACGGATGCGTCCGGGCGCACGATATTCGCAAAATCACCATCCACGCCGGCCGACCAGTCGATCGGCGTCATGACCGGGCTGGAAGAACTGGCGCGGCGATTGAACACGACGCGTGCGGAGATGCTAGCCGCCACAGATCGGCTGGTGCACGGAACCACGGTTGCGACCAACGCGTTGCTGGAGCGCAAGGGCGCCAAGGTCGCGCTCTTGACCACCGAGGGCCATCGCGACGTCATCGAAATGCGCGAAGGCCTCAAGCCCGATCGCTACGATCTGCTCTCGCCGCCGCCGGAGCCCCTGGTGCCGCGCGAACTGCGTTTTGGCGTTCGCGAGCGGCTCAAGGCGAATGGCGAGGTCTTGATTGCACTGGACCAGCCCTCGCTTGATGAGGCCATCGCTGGCATCCGGAAATCCGGTGCAACTTCGGTCGCGATCTGCTTCCTGCATGCCTATCTCAACCCGGTCCATGAACTCGCCGTGGTCGAACGGCTCGCCAGGGAACTGCCTGACGTCAGCGTGTCGCGCTCCAGCGACGTGCTGCCGCAGATCAAGGAATATGAGCGCGTCTCGACCACGATCGTGAACGCCTATGTCGAACCGATCGTGCGGCGTTATCTCACCAATCTCGAACGGCGGCTGAAGGAGGCCGGCCTCAAGGGCAGCCTGTTCGTCATCCTGTCGCATGGCGGCATGGCGCCGGTCGAGGAAGCCTCACGCCTCGCCGCGGGCACGGTGCTGTCAGGGCCGGCGGGCGGGATGTCAGGCGGCCGAAGCTGTGCTGAGCTGCTCGGCATTCCCGATCTGGTGCCGTTCGACATGGGCGGAACCAGCACGGATATCTCTCTCATTTCGGACGGACAGGCCTCGCTCTCCGCTGACGGCCTGCTCGCGGGCCAGCGCATTGCGTTGCGCAGCCTCGACATTGCGAGCATTGCGGCTGGCGGCGGCTCGATCGCCAGCGTCGATGGCAGCCGCACGCTGCGGGTTGGTCCGGAAAGCGCCGGCTCGATTCCGGGCCCGGCCTGTTACGGCAATGGCGGGCAGGCGGCTGCTGTCACCGACGCCAATGTCGTGCTCGGCTATCTCGATGCGGCGGCCTTCATGGGCGGGCAGCGCCCACTCGACCGCGCGGCGTCGGAAGCGGCTGTCGATCGTGTCGCCGCAGCCATGGAGCTCTCGCGCGTCGAGGCCGCGGCCGGCATTTACCGCATGATCAATTTGAACATGGCCGACGGCATCCGGTTGATGACGTTGCGCCGCGGCGTCGATCCCAGGAAATTCGCGCTGCTGAGTTTCGGCGGCGCGGCGGGTCTGCACGCGGCCGAAGTCGCGCGCGAACTGGAGATCAAGCGCATCATCGTGCCGACGGTGGCCTCCGTGCTGTCGGCATGGGGAATGCTGACCAGCGATCTGCGCTATGAGATGAGCCGCACGCATTATGGTAAGGCAGCGCGCATTTCAGCCGGCGAAGTGCGTGAGCTGTTCGCCGAACTGGAACAATCGGCTACCGGTCGGCTGCGCTCATGGTTCAACGGTCCGCTGTCGATCGAACGCTCCGCTGAAATGCGTTACGGCGAGCAGATTTTCGAGATCGACGTATCGCTGGACGGTCTCGACTGGAATGCGCCCGATCTCGTCGACCGGATCGAGCAGCGCTTCCATCGCAAGCACGAGGAACTCTATACCTACGCATCGCCCGGCCAGGAGGTCGTGTTCGTCAATGCGCGGGTCGCGGCGGTCGGTGCGGTGGCGCCGAACGATCAGAACACGCGGCCGGCAGCATCCGCCAGCGCTTGCGTGCCACGCGGCAAGCGACAGGCGTTCTTTGGCGGCTGGCGCGAAGTGCCGGTCTACGCGCTCGATGCGCTGCAGCCCGGGCATTCGCTGACCGGCCCTGCCATCATTGAGGCGGAAACCACCACGGTGCTGGTCGATACCGGCGACCGTGTCAGCGTCAATGCGCTGGGGTGGCTGGATATTACGCTGCGCTGAACACAAAAATTGATTTCAACAGCGCCGGACTGGGCAGTATGGTCGCCAGCACTGGGTTAGGCGTCACAAGCTTGAGTTAGCGTGAGGCCATGCTGATGAAAACAATAAAGGCAACTGGAACTATCCTGGCCCTGTTAGCCGCCGCGCTGTTTGCCGGGATGCCGATATCAGCGCGGCAAGCCCATGGCGGCGGCGTCACCGATACCGAAATCCGCATCGGCAACATCATGCCCTATAGCGGGCCGCTGGCTGCATTCGCGGCGATCGGCAGGGCCGAAGCTGCCTATTTTGACATGATCAACGACCGCGGCGGCATCAACGGCCGCAAGATCAAATTCATCTCCCGCGACGACAGTTCCAATCCAAGGATGGCAGCCGAGCATACAAGTCAACTGGTGGAGCAGGAGAACGTGTTGCTGATGTTCGGCTCGTTCGGGACGCCGAGCAATCTGGCGACGCGGACCTATCTCAACGAGAAGAAGGTGCCGCAACTCTTTGTCGCGTCCGGCGACGAGGAGTGGGCGCATCCCAAGCGATTTCCTTGGTCCATGGGCTGGCAGCCGACGTTTCGCGCCGAGGGACGGATCTACGCCAACTACATTCAGGCCTCCTATCCGGATCGCAAGATCGCGGTGCTCTGGCAGAACGATCAGTTCGGACGCGATCTGTTCAGGGGATTGCAGGAAGGGCTCGGCGTCACGGCCCGCATGATCGTGGCTGATATCGCCATCGAGGCCGATATGTCGATCGATGCCCAGGTCGACATTCTCAAGAATTCCGGGGCTGAGGTGCTCGTGCTCAATTGCGCGCCGCCAATCTCGGCGCGCGCCATCCGCAGAGCGGCCGAACTGGGTTGGTATCCGGTGGTGGTGCTGGTCAATGCGGCGGCTTCGATCGCGAATGCGCTGAGACCTGCCGGGCTTGCGAACGCCACGGGCGTGATCTCGACCTCGTTCCTCAAGGACGCCGGCGACACCACCTGGACGGAAGACCCTTCGATCAAGGCGTGGCTGTCATTCATGGACAAGTATTATCCCGACGGCGACAGGGAGGACAGTTACGCCATCTTCGGCTATGCCGCGGCCGAAACCCTGGTCCAGGTCTTGACCCAGTGCGGCGACGACCTGTCGCGCGAGAACATCATGCGGCAGGCCGCGTCGCTGAAGAATTATCAGAGCCCAATCATTCTGCCGGGCATTGCCATCAACACGGGACCTGCGGATTTTCACCCCATCAAGCAGATGCGGCTGGTGCAATTCGACGGCAGCGCCTGGCAGCCGATCGGCGACGTGATCGAGAGCGCGTTTGCGAGCAAGCCGGGCGATAATTGAACTATCCCTCCGTCGTCCCGGCGAACGCCGGGACCCATACCGCGTGATCTCTCGATGAAGCGATATGGTCGATGCCTTCCGCAAAATGAAGGCCGGTGGTTATGGGTCCCGGCTCAAGGCCGGGACGACGTAAGCTAAGGCTGCCGCTACCCATCCTACACCAGCGCCTACTTCTTCTGCCCGTAACTCAACAGCCCGCCCTTGCTCTTTGCCGGATGGGCGCGCAGGCCTTCCTCATTGGGTTCGGTGCCCCAGCCCGGCCGGTCCGAAATCACGAGGTGGCCGTCGACGATCTCGGGCAGATGGGTGAACAATTCGTGGTCCCACGCCAGCCGGTCGATATCGGTTTCCATGATCCGCAAATTCGGCACCGCGGCGCAGAAATGCGCGTTCATCATGGTGCAGAGATGGCCGTAGAAATTATGCGGGGCGACGTTGACCTCGAAATGCTCGGCGGCGGCCGCAATCTTCATCGACTGCCACACCCCGTTCCAGGGCGTGTCGATGATCGCGACATCCATGGCCTGTTCGTTGAAGTAGGGCAGGAATTCGCGGAGGCCCAGCAGCGTCTCGCAGGATGAGATCGGGTGCGGGCTCTGGCGGCGGATATAGCCCAGCGCCTGCGGATTGAAGGTGTCGATCTCGACCCAGAACATGTCCATATCCTTGATCGCGCGCAGGATCTTCAGATAGCCCTCGGTCTTGGCGTTGAAGTTGAGGTCGAGCAGCAGATCGACATCGGGCCCGGCGCCGTCCCTGATAGCTTCGAGGTGCGTGCAGAGATTGCGAATCACCGTGCGATCGACGTTGATCTCCGGCTCGAATGGCGAGCCGAAGCCGGGCCGCCAGCCTTGCGGCTTGCCGTCGGTGTAGACGAAGATGTTGGTCTTCATCGCGGTGAAGCGCTTTTCGCGGACTTCGCGGCCCATCGACTTGACGCCGTCGAGATCTGATATCGCCGGCTTGTACCAATCGGGATGATTGATGCGCCAGGTCGCGCAATGCGACCAGTAGACCCGGATGCGATCGCGGATCTTGCCGCCGAGCAACTCATAGCAGGGCACGCCGAGCGCCTTCGCCTTGACGTCGAGCAGCGCGTTCTCGATGGCGCCAAGCGCCAGCGCCACCACGCCGCCGGCGGCCGGCCGCGTTGCGGCAAACAGCTCTGCGTAAATCCGCTCATGCTGAAAGGCATTCTTGCCGACCACCCGCGCCGACAGCCGTTCGATTGCCGCCGTGACGCCGGGCGCGCCAAAACCCTCGTCGTACTCGCTCCAGCCGACGATGCCGTCTTCGGTCATGATCTTGACGAAGTGATAGTTGCGCCAACCGGCGTCGCAGGAGAGCGTTTCAACGCTTCTGATCTTGGATGATTTAGTCATGATTTCCTGCCCGGCTGTTGTTTTCGTTGACCGATAACAACAACGGATTGGCAGGGGCGTCAATCGCGCGTAGCGCGATGCCCGTATGCGGCGGATGCGCTGCCTAAGCCTGCGGTGGAAACAGCGTCGGTTGGCGTCGCTCGAATACCTGACGCCCGTTCTTGAAGCCCATCAGCACATCGGGCAGTTCCGCGATCGCGTTCGGGCCGGTGTCGGTGTCGAGGATGACAAGATCGGCGGGATTGCCCGGCGCGATGCCGTAATCCCGCAGGTTCATCAGGCGCGCCGGCAAGTCCGTCACCAGATCGAGGCAGGCGTTGAATTCGCTGATCCCGGCGTGGGCGACATTGGCGTAGAAATTGGCCATCCGCAGTAGCGACGCATCGCCGAACGGCGTGAAGGGATTGAGCACGTTGTTGGTTGCGACCGAACACAGCACGCCGTTTTCCACCAGCCGATGCGCCGCGGTGAGGCCGCGTGGTGCATTGTGAGTGGCGTCGCGCCCCATCAAATAGAGATCGGTTGCCGGCAGCACGGTGACGGCGACGCCAGCCTTCGCCAGCCGTTCGGTCGCGGCTTTCAGACGATCCGGCGGCAACGCCGAGAGTTTGGTGGCGTGCCCGATCGCGACACGGCCGTGATAGTTGCGCCGCTCGGTTTGCCGGCAGACTTCCTCCAGATGCCACCAGGACGGATCGAGATCGAAGTCGAGATGCAGGTCGACATCGACGTCGAATTCCTGGGCGAGATCGAACAGTCTTTCGAGATGTGCGTTCGGGTCGGTGTCCATATAGGGACAGCCGCCGATCGCTTCGCCGCCGTCGCGCAGCGCCGCGACCAGGAGTTCATCTGCGCCGGGATCGTTGGTCAGGCCTTCTTGCGGGAACACGCAGATCGACAGATCGATCGCCCAGGCATAGTCGCGCTTCAGCGCCTTGATCGCCTCGAAACCGCGCAGCGCGATGCGCGGGTCGATCTCGACATGCGTACGCATCCGCGTGGTGCCGTGCACGATGGCGCACTCGAGCACCCGCGCACCGCGGGCATAGACGTCCTCGACGGTGAAATCCCGTTTCATGGCGGCGACCGCAGCGATGGCCTCGCTGACCGTGGCATGGTCGTGCCCGCAGCGGCCGAGCAGGCAGGCCTTGTCGAGATGGATGTGGGTGTCGACAAAGCCGGCGAGGGCGAGCTTGCCGCCGACATCGATCTCGGGCGCGTTGCAGGCAAGCCGCGGCTCGATGGCGGCGATCCGCCCCTCGGATACGCCGATATCGACCGGGAGGGCCGAGGCCCGGGTCCGGGCGTTGCGGAAGATCAGGTCGAAGGCGGCGCGCGCGGTCATCAGGACTTTAGCTGTTTCTTGGCTGGTTCGAGGTGAGGGAGCCTAGCGGAAGAGAGGTTTAGAGGCAGCTCCAGATTGTGTGCAGTTTATAGGCCAAACTGTTCAAAATATGTGCATGCAATTCGGGGCCCCGATTGTAGTATTCCGGGGATCAGGAGCAGCCAGCCATGACCATTGCCGCCAAAGCCGAAAGCAAACCGATGTCGGACGCCGAGGTGGTCGAAGCCTATCTTACGGCCTCGATGATCCCGGATCCGGATGCGGCGGCGGCCTATATGAGGCCGGGCACCATCATCACCTTCACCGGCGGGCGCGAGTTCGATCATCCGCGCGGACCGACCGGCTTCAACGCAGGGCGCTATCGCTGGGTCAAGAAGAAGATGGATCGTTTTGATGTCTGTCCGGGGGCGGACGAGACCGTAGTCTACAGCATCGGCACGCTCTACGGCGAATGGATCGACGGCACTCCGTTCGAGGGCAACCGCTATGTCGATCGCTTTGTCGTGAGGGGCGGCCAGATCGTGAAGATGGACGTTTGGAACGATAGCGCCGAGAGAATTCTGGTGCAGCGGGGGATCGAGGCGTGAGGTCGTCATTGCGAGGAGCGAAGCGACGAAGCAATCCATCTATCTGTTATGCCGCGCTATGGATTGCTTCGCTGCGCTCGCAATGACGGTCATAGACCGCGCTACCTAACCCTCACCACCTTCGGCATTTTCACCACGTGGTCGCTCTCGCCCTCATCGGCGTAGGGTGCCAGAATATCCAGCAAATCGCGGCCGCGTTGCGGGGCCGGCGCGACCAAAGCCCGGTTCGCCACGGAATCCAGATGGCTGTGCATCAGGCTCATCACCTTGGCCTCGTCGCCCTTGACCAAGGCTGCGATAATTCCGCGGTGCTCATTGATGGCGCATTCCGACGAATGCGGGCGGCTGTACAGGGATAGCGTCAGGCAGCAGCGATAGGCGACTTCGCTGACGTAACGCACCAGGATCGGGCTGTTCGTCATGTGCGCGAGCAGGATGTGGAATTCGGTCGCAAGCCGGATCGATACCGCGTCTGTGCCGTCTCGCGCGCCATCCTCGGCGTCGACATGCGCGTTCAACGTCGCGATCTGGGCTTTGGTCAGCTTGCCGGCGAGCTGACGCACCACGAGCCGTTCGAGCTCGATCCGGATATCAAAGGCGTCGCGGGCTTCCTGCCAGCTCGGCGTTGCCACGACCGCGATCCGGTTGCGGCGAAGTTCGACGAGGCCTTCCGCGGCGAGTTGTCCCAGCGCGTGGCGGGCAATGGTACGGCTGACGCCGAAGCGTTCGCCGAGCGAATCCTCAGGCAGTTTCGCGCCGGGCTCCAGCGCCTGCTCGATGATGGCGCGGCGCAGCGCGCGGCAGATCACCCCGACCTTGTCGGATGATTCCGCATTCTTGCCGACCGAACGAGGCGCCATGGGCGAATCCTGAAGGAGTGCTTCGAATGCGCCCTCATATCACAATGGACGACAATTGAGCGCCTGAATTGCATGCAGTTTGGCGGCCGAATTGCCTAAAAGGAATCCGCTGGTTTGGGCGGCCTTTGCGATGCCATTGATTTCAAACGCGAGTTCTGCTGGCATCCGGCTTGCATGCACTTGTAGCCATGATGCGCATGCAACCAGATTCCGAATTCTCCGGCGCGCCGGTTTCGGCCTCCGCCGCCCCCATCGCCATTGACCTCTCTGACGCCTCCGTCACATTCGGCCGCGGCGAGCGGGCGGTGCCGGCGCTGTCGAAAACCACCCTTCGGATTGCCGACGGCGAGTTCGTCGCGCTGGTCGGCCCGTCCGGCTGCGGCAAGTCCACTATCCTGCGGCTGGCCAGCGGGCTCGTCCAGCCGACCACCGGCGTCGTGATCGTCGGCGGCCGGGAAGTCGCGGCGCGGGCGATGCGCGTCGGCATGGCGTTCCAGAATCCGACCATGCTGCCCTGGATGACGATCGAGCGGAACATCATGCTGCCGCTCAAGATCGTCGAGCCGTTTCGCTCGCAATTCCGCAAGCTTCGCAAGACCGAATTCCGCGACAAGGCCAACGCGCTGCTGGAGCAGGTCGGCCTCAAGGGATTCGGCAGCCGTTATCCCTGGCAGCTCTCCGGCGGCATGCTTCAGCGCGCCAATCTGTGCCGCGCGCTGATCCACGAGCCGCGCATGCTGCTGCTCGACGAGCCCTTCGGCGCGCTGGACCAGTTCACCCGCGAGGAACTTTGGTCGATCCTGCAGGACCTCTGGATGACCCACAAGGCGACCGTGCTGCTGGTGACGCATGATCTGCGTGAAGCCGCTTTTCTCGCCAGCCGCATCTGCGTGATGAGCGCGCGCCCCGGCCGCATCGTCGACGACAGCCCGGTCACCTTCAGCCGCCCGCGCACGGTGGCGATGACGTTCGAGTCCGATTTCGTAGCCCTGAACCAGAAGCTGCGCACCTTCATCGTCGATGCGCGCAGCGCGCCAGCCGAGGGAGCGGCATCATGACCGCAAGGGATATCAGACAAAAGGCCTGGTCGGCGGCACTGATCGTGCTGTTCTTTGTCGCCTGGGAACTGTTTTGCGTGATGACCGGGATGTCCGACCTGGTGCTGCCGCGGCCGTCGGAAGTCTTCGTGACGCTGTACCAGAAATTCCCGCTGCTGTGGCCGCATATCCTGCAGACGCTGGCGACGACGATGATCGGCTTCGTTCTCGGTGTCGGTCTTGGCGTCGTGCTCGGCGCGGTCATCGGCGTTTCCAAGACGGCTTACGACACGGCGTATCCGCTGCTGGTCGGATTCTCCTCGATCCCGAAAGTTGCTGTCGTTCCGATCTTCGTGCTGTGGTTTGGCTCCGGCTCGGTGCCGGCGGTGCTGACCGCGCTGTCGATCTGCTTCTTTCCGATCGTCGTCAACATCGCGACGGGGCTTGCGACCACCGAACCCGAACTCGAAGACGTGTTGAAAGCGCTCGGGGCCAGCAAGCTCGACATCCTCTGGAATGTCGGTCTGCCCCGCACCATGCCGTTCTTCTTCGCGTCATTGAAGGTTGCGATCAGCTACGCCTTTGTCGGCGCCGTTCTCTCCGAAACCGTGGCGTCGAACCGCGGCATCGGCAACGTGATGATGACCGCGTCCTCGAATTTCAACGTGCCGCTGGTGTTCGCCGGCCTGTTCGTGCTCGCCGGTCTCGGCGTCGCGCTCTACGTGATCTTCTCGCTGATCGAGGGCCGCGTCACCGGCTGGGCCACCCGAAAGAACGACATGATCGCGACATGACGATTTCACCAAACGCCATCCAACCCAGTCGAGGAGGTTCATGATGTTAACGAGAATAAGCGCCGCGCTGTTGGGACTATCTTTGTTCGCGGGTGCCGCGAACGCCCAGGAAACCACCATCAAGCTGACGCTGGGCTGGAAAACCCAGGGCAGCGACGCCGCGTTCTTCTATGCCAAGGACAATGGCTACTTCAAGGAAGAGGGTCTCAACGTCGTGATCGACCAGGGCGAGGGCTCCGGCGCAACGGTGACGCGGATCATGTCGGGCGCCTATGACGCCGGTTTCGGCGACGTCAACGCCATCATCCAGAACGCCTCGACCAAGCCGCAGGACGCGCCTGTGATGGTCTACCAGATCTGGAACCAGCCGCCCTTTGCGATCGTGACGAAGAAGACCAGCGGCATCAACACCATCAAGGATTTCGAAGGCCGCACCCTCGGCGGCGCGCAGGGCACGCCAACCACGCGGCTGCTGCCGGTGTTCGCGCAGAAGAACAAGCTCGAGGGCGAGAAGATCAAGATCTCCAACATGGCGCCGAACCTGCAGGAGCCGATGCTGATCAAGGGCGACATCGATGCCGCGCTGGTGTTCAACATCACCAGCTATTTCAACCTGGTGCTGAACCGCCAGGATCCCGACAAGGACTATAAGTGGTTCTCGTTCGGTGATTACGGCCTCGATCTCTATTCCAACGGCCTGATGGTCTCCCGCAAGCTGATCGCGTCCAATCCAAAGGCGGTCGCCGGGCTCGTTCGCGCCGTCAACAAGGGCATGATCGCGGTCGCAAAAGACCAGAACGCCGGCATGAAGGCGGCGCTGAATTACGACAATCTGATCAATGTCGACGTCGAAAAGCGCCGGCTGCAATATTCCTTCGACAAGCTGATCGTCTCGGCCGAGATGAAGGAAATCGGCGTCGGCGACGTCAAGGACGACCGCATGACCCGCGCGATCGGCATCATCGTCGAAGGCTATCAGCTTGCCCGGGCGCCGGCGGCATCGGAAATATTCTCGCGCGAATTCCTGCCGCCACGCGCGGAGCGTGAATTGAAGTATACCGCGAACTAACCGCGTCATTGCGAGCGCAGCGAAGCAATCCATGCTATCACGCGGAGAAAGATGGATTGCTTCGTCGCTTCGCTCCCTTGCACAAACGCCTTGCGTTTGTTGCAGGCAATGACGGAGTGCTATAATGCCAATAGCCGTTGCCGCACACAGCCTATTCTCTGGCCCTGACGCCGGTCTAATCGAAAACGCCGTGCTGCGGCACGATGATGGCCTGATCACTTCCATCACCGAGGGCGCGCCGCCCGCCGCCGGGCCGCGCTCCCTCATCCTTCCCGCCTTCGTCAACGCCCACGACCATGCACGGCCGGCCGCGTCTTCCTTTGGTGCGATCGGGATGCCGCTGGAAAGCTGGATCCTGCGATCCGCGCTCGGCACGCCGGTCGATCCCTATCTCACCGCGGCCTCCGCGCTGGCGCGTTCGGCGCGGGCGGGGTGCGCCTCGATGATGGTGCATTACACGCGGCCGAGCGGGACCATGCCGCTGGTCGACGAAGCCAAGGCGATCGCGCGAGCGGCCTCCGATGTCGGCATCCGCATCGCGTTCGCCCTTGCGGTGCGCGACCAGAATCCAATCGTCTATGGCGATAGTGAGCCAGTACTGTCGGAGTTACCCATTGACGATCGCAAGACGATCGAGGAATTGTTCGTCCGCGCACCGATGTCGCCCACGGCCTATATAGAGCTGACCGATGCGATCGCCGCGGCAATTGCATGTCCCAAGGTCGACGTGCAGTTGGGTCCTGCGGGCGTGCAGTGGTGTTCAAAACCACTGCTCGAGGCGGTCGCCGAAAATTCGGCGCTGACCGGCCGCCGGATCCACATGCACCTGCTGGAAACGATCTACCAGCGCGCCTGGGCGGATGAGCATTTCCCTGATGGAATCGTTCGCTACCTCCGCGACATCGGCTTCCTGTCGGAGCGGCTGACACTGGCGCATTGCATTCACGCGCGGCCGGACGAGATCGAGATGATCGCGACGTCAGGCACGCGCATCGTCACTAACTTCAGTTCCAACATGCATTTGCGCTCGGGCCTAGCGCCGATCGCGGCCGCGCACCAATGCGGTTGTGCCATCGCCGTCGGCGTCGATGGCCTGGCGCTGGACGAGGATGACGACGTGCTGCGCGAGATGCGGCTGGTGCAAATGTTCCACGGTGGTCTCGGCTTCAAGCGAACCTGGACGCCAGTGGAGTTTTTCGGCGTTGCCGTCGCCAACGGCCGCAGGGCGACCGGCGCGCCGGGTACGGGCGCGTTGACGCCCGGCGCGCCGGCAGACTTTGTGACGATCGATCTCGATCGCCTCGATCGCGACGAGATCATGCCGGTCGATCCGATTGAACTGCTGTTCGCGAGAGGCAACGCGTCGCTGTTGCGCGAGGTGGTTGTCGACGGACGCACGATCGTCAGCGAAGGCCGTTGCACCGGCGTCGATCTTCCCGCGATCGAGAAGGAGTTGCGCGGCATCTACCCGGTCAATGCCGGCAAACTCGGAAATTTCCGGCGCGCGTGGCCGCTGCTTTCGACTTCGCTTCAAAACTGGTTCGAAGCGCAACTGGATTGCAGTTAAGCGCATCGCATCGTTCGCCAATTCCGTATCACGGAAGAAAATTCCGCTTGCATCGACAGGCGGGCAAGGTTTCATGGTCAGCAACAAGAAACTGAACCGGCGCGCGCACGACGTCGGTCGTTTGGCCATGAGGAAGCGTGATGGGCGCGTTGGCGCATCTGCGGATTGTCGAGATCGGAAGCGCTGCGGCGACGAGCTATTGCGCGCGGCTGTTCGCCGATTTCGGTGCGATGGTGCAGAAGATCGAACCGCCCACGGGTGATCCGCTTCGCCGCGCCGCGCCGTTGACGCCAAAAGGTCACAGTGCCTGGTTTGCGTTTCTTAATTTCAACAAGTCGAGCGTGGCGCTCGATTCCAGCAACGTCGACGCTTCATCGCGCCTGACCGAACTGATCGCGGCGTGCGACATTTTGCTCGATGGCCGCGACATCAATGTGGCGGATTGTCCGGCCTTCGATCTTGCGGCGATCAAGCAGCGCAACCCCGGCCTCATTCATCTCGACGTGAGCTGGTTCGGCCGTGAGGGGCCGTATGCAGAATTCGATGCGACGGACTCGACGATACGTGCACTGACCGGACTGGTAAAATTGGTCGGGCCGGTTGAGGGACCGCCGATGCATGCGCCGGACTTCCAGACGGGCATCTTCGCCGGCCTCTGGGGGTTCATCGCGGCGGCTTCCTCGGTGCTGGGCCGGATGCAGGACGGGCGGGGACGGTCGAACTCCCTGAGCATTTTCGAATCCAGTATCGCGGTGACCGAATACATCATGTTCGAATCGTTCGTACGCGGCGACATCATGCGGCGCATCGGCGTCAACCGTTTCTGGCCGACGTTCCCGGTCGGCATCTACGACACGAAGCAAGGCTGGCTCGGCGTTACCACGGTGACACCGGCGCAATGGCACGCCTTCTGCGACATGCTGGGGGTGCCGGAATTGCGCGACGACCCGGCGCTGTTCATGGGCGTCGATCGCCTGCAGCATATCGACTTGATCGAGGGCAAGATCATTCCGAGACTGAAACAGCGCACCGCGCAGGAGTGGTTTGCCGAGGGCATGCAGCGCAAGATTCCGATCGTGCCGGTGCCCGACATCAGCGACCTCATCGCCGACGAGGAGAAGAAGGCGCGTGGCGCGATCGTGCCGGTTATGATCGGCAACGAAACCGGCTTTACGGCAGGCTCGATGCATCGCTTGACCGGAACACCGCCACGCCGCGGCGGCGCGGTTCCCGATATCGGCGAGCAAATGCTCGGCTGCGCGCATGTCAGCGAGGCCGCGAAACGGGTGCCGGTGCCTGCAGAGCAGGGATCAGGCCGCCTGCCGCTGGAAGGCATCCGCGTGATCGATTTCTCGATGGGCTGGGCCGGGCCGATCTGCACGCGCACGCTGGCCGATCTCGGCGCCGACGTCATCAAGATCGAGGCCACGCAATATCCGGATTGGTGGCGCGGGGTGGACCGGCGGCCGGCCTATGTTCTCGAACAGATGTACGAGAAATCGGTGCGCTATTGCATCATGAACCGCAACAAGCGCGGCATCACGCTCGACCTGACTCGCCAGCAGGGCCTCAATCTCGCAAAACGACTGTTGGCGGATTCCGACGTCGTCGTCGACAATTACTCCGTCGAGGTATTGCCGAAGCTCGGGCTCGGCTATGAGGTGCTGAGCAAGCTCAATCCAAAGCTGGTCATGATGTCGATGTCGGCATTCGGTGCGGGCAGTGTGAACCGCGACTGCCGCGCCTATGGCTCGACGCTCGAACAAGGCTCGGGCCTGCCTAGCGTGGTCGGCGATCCCAGCGGTCCGCCTGTGATGAGCCACACCGCGTTCGGCGATGCGGTCGGCGGCTTGAACGGCTGCGCCGCGGTGCTCACCGCGCTGATCCATGCCAAACTCACCGGCAAGGGCCAGTTCATCGATCTGGCGCAGATCGAATGCATGATGCCGTTTGCGGCGCCCTGGATCGTGGCGCATTCGATCGACGGCAAGGAGCCGGTCAGATACGGCAACCGCCATCCGGACTTCGTGCCCCATGGCTGCTTTCCCTGCGCCGGCGCCGACAGCTGGATCGTGATCGCGGTTTCCAGTGATGCAATGTGGCCAGGGCTTGCGAAGCTGCTCGGCCGGGCCGATTGGGCCACTGACGCCTGGCTGAAGAGGGCGGCGGGACGGCGCGCCATCGAGCGTGAGATCGAGGCCGCTATCACCGCATGGACGTCAACGCGCGACCCCGAAGCGGCGATGAACGCATTGCAAGCCGCGGGCATCGCATCAGGCGTGGCGCGATTGCCGATCGAACTGTTGCAGGATCCGCAACTGCATGCGCGCGGCTTCATTCAGGAGGTCGACCGCGCCTTTATCGGAAAACATCCGCAACCCTCGATGCCGTTCCGTGAGGGCGCAAAGCCGTTTCCGATCCGAACGGCGCCGCCGACGCTCGGCGAACACAATCAGGAAATTCTCGGCGCGCTGCTCGGGCTTTCCGATGCCGAGATCGATCAGCTGGTCCGCGATGGCATCATCGGAACCGAGATGCTGATGGAGGAACAGCTTGTGAAGAAGCGGGCGGCGGGTTGATGGCAACGGCTCAGCCGGCACAGCGCGGATCGGAAGCGGTTGCGGGCGGCCCGCAGGCGCTGATGTCGGTGCGCGGCCTCGGCATCCGCTTCAAGACCTCGCTCGGTGTCTGGCAGGCGACCCGCAAGATCGATTTCGACATCGCCCCTGGCGAGCGCGTCGGCATTGTCGGCGAAAGCGGCTGCGGCAAGACCATCACCGGGCTGTCGATCCTGCGGTTGTTGCCGAACAATCTGGCCGGGCTCGACGGCTCGATCCATTTCGATGGCACCGATCTGGCGTCCTGCAGCACACGGGAGATGCGTGCGATCCGCGGTCGGCGCATCGCGATGATCTTTCAGGAGCCGATGAGCGCGCTCGATCCGGTATTCACGGTCGGCCATCAGATCGCCGAGACGCTACGCGTTCATACCAACGTCACCAGGGAAGAGGCGAGGGAGCGCACGCTCGAGATGCTGCGCCGAGTCGGCATCGCCTCGCCGGAGCGCCGCATCGACGATTATCCACACCAGCTTTCCGGTGGCATGCGCCAGCGCGTGATGATCGCAGCAAGCCTGATCTGCGGACCGCAGCTGCTGATCGCGGACGAGCCGACCACGGCGCTCGACGTCACCGTGCAGGCCCAGATCCTGGAATTGCTGCGCGACCTCAGCGAGACGTCGAATACCGCGCTGATGCTGATCACGCATGATCTCGGCGTCGTCGCCGAGACCTGCACGCGAATGATCACGATGTATGCGGGCGAGGTGATCGAGGACGCCGCTGTCGATGACGCGCTGGTGCGGCCGCTGCATCCCTACACGTCCGGCCTGCTGCGCTCGCTGCCGCATCTGAGCCCGCGGCACGGCAAGCTGCCGTCGATCCCGGGCCGGGTACCGTCGATCATGGACATGCCCAACGGCTGCCGCTTCAAGGCGCGCTGCGCGCATGCGGTCGCCGGCTGCGAGAAAGAGCAAGCGCTGCTCGATGCCGGCAACGGCCGCAAGGTGCGTTGCTGGCGTTTTCGCGAGCTCGAGCTGCCCGGCGCCTTGCAGCACGCAGCGACGTCGCCAATCGCGGCGATGGTGGCCAGCCCATGACGCCGCAGACCGCCGATAATGCCATCGTCTCGGTGCGCGATCTGCAGGTGGGCTTTCAAACCACCGATCGCCGCGCCGTCGTGAAGGCGGTGGACGGCGTGAGCTTCGACGTTCGCCGCGGCGAAACCTTCGGCATCATCGGCGAATCCGGATCGGGCAAGACCACGATCGGCCGCGCGCTGGTGTTTCTGCTGAAACCGAGCGGCGGCGCGATCCTGCATAATGGCGTCGATCCGCTGGCGATGCCGCGGCAACAGTTCCAGAACCATCGCCGCGACTACCAGATCATCTTCCAGGATCCGAATGCCGCGCTAAACCCGCGCATGACGATCCTCTCGTCGGTGCTGGAGCCGCTCGAACTGGCGCGCGCCGGATCGAAGGCCGAGCGGCTGCAGCGGGCGCATGAGGCGATGGATCGGGTCGGGTTGCCGCTGGACCTTGGCGAGCGCTATCCGCACCAGTTGTCCGGCGGCCAGAAGCAGCGCGTGGTGATCGCCCGGGCGCTCACGCTACGCCCGAAGATGATCGTTTGCGACGAGGTGGTGGCGGCGCTCGACATGTCGATCCGCGGCGACGTGCTCAATCTGTTCGCCGAACTGCAGCGCGACCTCGGTCTCACTTACGTCTTCATCACCCACGATCTCGCCGTGGTATCCCACATCAGTGAGCGCATCGCCGTGATGTATCTCGGCCGCTTTGTCGAATTGGGACCGACGGAGAAAGTCTCGGAACATCCGCTGCATCCCTATACCCGGGCGCTGCTGTCGGCCGAGCCACGGCCGCTGCCGTCGACCATGCGCGGCAACAATCGCATCGTCCTGCAGGGCGAAATCCCAAGCCCGATCGATCCGCCGTCGGGATGCCGCTTCCGCACCCGCTGCCAGTATGCGCAAGCCGTCTGCGCCGAAAAGACGCCGGACTGGCGCGAGCTGATGCCCGATCACTGGGTCGCCTGCCATTTCGCCGACCGCCCGAATTTTTCACCGAACTAACAAAAACCGCCGGAGGAATTGCCATGACACAGACGACGCGACGCGAGGTAATGGCGCTGATATCGGGCGCGCTGGCCGGTGCAACCCTCGGCGGCCCTGCATTTGCGCAAGGCGCGCCGAAGCGCGGCGGTATCCTGCGCATTTCGGCGCCGGCGAACCCATCAAGCCTTGACCCCGCGACCGGCGGCGCCGGTTCGGACCATGCCTTCCTGTTCACGATGTACGACACGCTGACCGAATGGGATTTCGAGACGCTCAAGCCCAAGCCCGGCCTCGCCGAGAGCTGGAGCTTTTCGGACCCGACCACCCTGGTGCTCAACATCCGCTCCGGCGTGACCTTCCACGACGGCACGCCGCTCGATGCCGAGGCCGTCAAGTTCAACCTGGAACGCAACAAAAGCGATCCGAAATCCAACATCAAGGCTGATCTTGCCGCGATGGAATCGGCTGCGGTAACCGGTCCGTTGCAGGTCACGTTGAAGCTGAGCACTCCCGACGCAGCATTGCCCGGCATTCTCTCCGACCGCGCCGGCATGATGGTGTCGCCGGCCGCGGTCAAGGCCAGTGCGGCCGGCAATGTCGCGCGCACGCCGGTGGGCGCCGGCGCCTATACTTTCGTCAGCTGGGCGGACGGCGAGAAGATCGTCATCAAGCGCAACGAGAAATACTGGAAGCCGAACCGTCCCTATCCAGATGGAATCGAGTTCTCGATCATTCCGGAATTGACGACCGGATCACGCTCGGTGACCGCCGGCCAGAACGATCTGATGTACCAGCTGCCGCCGCGGCAGAAGGCGATCGTGGAGCGCGCCAGCAACATCAAGATCTTCAACGGCCCGACGCTGTACGTCTTCCAGATCTTCCTGAACTGGGCAAAACCGCCGTTCGACAACATCAAGGTGCGTCAGGCCTTCAATTTTGCGATCGATCGCGAAACCTTCGTCAAGGCGGCGCTCGCAAGCCTTGCCGAGCCGGCTTACATGAACCTGCCGAAAGCGCATTGGGCGTACGACAAGTCGGTCGCGGGGCTTTATCCTTACGATCCCGACAAGGCGAAGAAGCTGCTCACTGAGGCCGGTTTCAAGGACGGCTTGCCGATCGAGCTGGTCGGTTATCCCGATCAGGATTCGGTGCAGCGCCAGGAAATCCTGATCGAGCAGTTCCGCAAAGCCGGCATGAATGTGCGGTTCCTGAATGCGCCGATCGCGGAAGCCTCTGCCGCGTTCTTCGGCGCCGAGAAGCGTGGCTCCGGCATTCTCGCGGCATGGACCGGGCGGCCCGATCCGAGCCTGACCTATTCGCTGATGTTCACCAAGGACGCCTATTACAATGGCGGCCGGGGCGCGGTTCCGCCGGAGCTCGAAGCCGCGATCAAGGAATCGCGCGCGTCGGAAGACATCGAGCTGCGGCGCAAGGCGTTCGCGACCGTGCAGCGGCTGGTGATGGAAAACGCTCTTGTGGCGCCGCTCGCGTTCCAGTTCGAACTGGTCGCCATGAACAAGAAAGTGCAGGGCTACAGGCCGAACCTGCTGGGCAAGCCGAAATACGACGACGTCTGGCTGGAGAGCTGACCGAATGGCGCGACGAAGTCCGACAAGGGTCATCGGCGGCCGCCTGCTGCAGGCGCTGCCCGTGATCCTGCTCGCGACCTTCATGGTGTTCGCGCTGCTCAAACTGGTGCCCGGCGACATCGCGGTGACGCTGGCCGGCGACAACGCCACCGACGCGCGCATTACCGAAATCCGGAAGATCTACGGCCTCGATCGGCCGTTCCTGGTGCAGTACGGCGCGTGGCTGGCGAATGTTGTGCAAGGCGATCTGTCGCAATCGCTGCTGACGGGCGAGAAGGTCGCGACCTCGATCTCGCGGGCCTTTCCCAATACGCTCTTGATCGTGGCGATCGCGCTGGTGCTGGCGCTGGTCACGGGAATTCCAATGGGGGTGATCGCCGCGATCAAGCCCGATGGCTGGGTCGACAAGACGGTGAGCATGATCGCCTCGCTCGGTGTCGCTATACCCGGCTTTTGGCTGGCGATGATTCTGGTCGCCGAAATTTCCCTCAAGCTGAACTGGCTGCCGGCGACCGGTGCGAAATCCTTCAGCGTTTCGCCCATCGAGGCGATCCGGCATGCGCTGCTGCCGGGCATTGCGATTGCCGCCTACGGCATGGCCGAGGTGGCGCGGCAGTTGCGGGGATCGCTGCTGGAAGTGCTGTCGTCGCAATATGTGCGCACCCTGCACGCCAAGGGCCTCTCGATGACGCGCATCCTGTGGCAGCACGGGCTGAAGAATGTCAGCGTCAATCTGTTCACGATCATCAGCATCCTGGTCAACCGCATGCTGGCGGCGACCGTCGTGATCGAAGCGGTATTTGCGATTCCCGGCCTCGGTAGCCTGATCGTGCGCGGCGCCATCCAGCGTGATTTTCCGATCGTGCAGGGCGTGGTCTTTACGATGGTGATCGTAGTCATTCTGGTGAACCTGATCGCGGACTTGCTGTGCGCGGCCGTTGATCCCCGGATCGAACAATGACGGACATGGCGCTCGAAACCCCCAAGCGACTGGTCCAGCCGAGCCGGCTGCGGCGGTTTTTCCGCTGGCTGGCGGGCGATCTGCGCGCCGCGCTGGCGATCCTGGTGCTGCTGGTGCTGGTGATTGTCGCGATCGGCGCGCCCTGGATCGCGCCCTATCTGCCGACCGCGCAGGACGCCAACAACATGCTGGCGGCGCCGGGCCCCGGGCATCTGCTCGGCACCGACGATCTCGGCCGCGACATCTTCAGCCGGCTGATCTACGGCGCGCCGGCAACTGTCTATGCCAGCCTGCTCGCGGTCAGCGTCGCGGTTGCGATCGGCCTGCCGGTCGGCCTCGCCGCCGGGTTCTTCGGCGGCTGGACCGACGACATCATCAGCCGTGTCATCGACACGTTCCTATCGTTCCCGGCGATCGTGCTGGCGATCGCCGTCACCGGCGCGCTCGGCATCGGCCTCACCAACGGCATGATCGCGGTCGGGATCGTGATGTTTCCGGCGCTGGCGCGAATCGTCCGGGCGCGGACGCTGATCGTGCGGCAGGAGCTCTACGTCGACGCCTCCAGGTGCTTTGGGGCGCCGGCCTGGCATATCCTGTGGAAACACGTGCTGCCGAACGCCCTACAGCCGGTGATCGTGCAGGTCACGCTCTTGCTGGCGGCAGCCCTGCTGGCGGAGGCCAGCCTCAGCTTCCTCGGGCTCGGCATCCAGCCGCCAAACCCGAGCTGGGGGGCGATGCTGGCCCGTGCCTACCAGTATATGGAAATCGCGCCGGAGCAGATGTATGCCCCGGGGCTTGCCATTCTGGTGGTCTCGTTGGCATTCAATGCGCTGGGAGAGTCCTTGCGTATCGTGCTCGATCCGACCATGAAGGATCGATAGGGCATGACCCGGAAAAGTGGGCACCGGTTTTCCGATAAGGTCATGCTCAAATGAAAAGTCTTTTGCGGAAGTTCTTATGCCTTTCAATAGACTCCTGATCGCCAACCGCGGCGAGATTGCCATTCGAATCGCGCGGGCTGCGGGCGAGACCGGCCTTGCCACCGTTGCGATCTATCCCGCCGATGACGCCCTGTCGCTGCACGTTCGCTCCGCCGACGTGGCGCATGAAATCCCGGGGCGGGGCGCGCGGGCCTATCTCGACATCGAAGCCGTCGTCGCCGCCGCCAAGGCCACCGGCTGCGACGCACTGCATCCCGGTTATGGCTTTCTCAGCGAAAATGCCCTGCTGGCCCGGCGTTGTGCGGAAGAGGGCATCACCTTCGTCGGCCCGTCGCCGGAGGCGCTGGATCTGTTCGGCGACAAGGCCAAGGCCAAGGCGCTGGCGAAAGAGACCGGCGTGCCCATCATAGAGGGTACCAGCGGCCCGACCTCGCTCGACCAGGCCAGGGACTTCTTCGCGTCGCTGGGGTCTGGCGCCGCCGTCATGATCAAGGCCATCGCCGGCGGCGGCGGGCGCGGCATGCGTATCGTGGACGATGCGGCAAAGCTGGAAGAGGCCTATGCGCGCTGCCAGTCCGAAGCCAAGGCGGCCTTCGGCAGCGACGGCGTCTATGTCGAGCGCCTGATCCGAAACGCCCGCCACATCGAAGTGCAGATCATCGGCGACCACCATGGCGCGATCAGCCATTTGTGGGAACGCGAATGCACGATCCAGCGCCGGAACCAGAAGCTGATCGAGGTGGCGCCAAGCCCGTCGCTGAGCAACAGTCTGCGCACGCGGATCATTGACGCCGCCCGGGAACTCGCGGGCGCCGCAAACTACGACAATCTCGGCACCTTCGAATTCCTTGTCGATGGCGATGCCAAAGGCGATGCGCAGGCCTTCGCCTTCATCGAGGCCAATCCGCGGCTGCAGGTCGAGCACACCGTGACCGAGGAGGTGCTCGGCGTCGATCTGGTGCAGGCGCAGCTCGCCGTCGCCGGCGGCGCCACGCTGGGCTCGCTCGGCCTCGCACAGGCCTACATCCCAAGACCGCGCGGCTACGCGATGCAGCTCCGCGTCAACATGGAGGTGATGGACGAGCACGGCGTCACCAAGCCGACCGGCGGCACGCTCTCCATGTTCGATCTGCCGGCCGGCCCCGGTGTCCGCGTCGATACGTTCGGCTATTCCGGCTACAGGACCAGCGCCGCCTTTGACTCGCTGCTCGCCAAGGTCATCGTGCACGCGACCGGCCCGAACTGGGCCGATGTGGTGCAGAAGGCCACCCGCACGTTGCGCGAATTCCGCATCGGCGGCGTCGCTACCAATATTCCGTTCCTCGGGGCGGTGCTGGCGCATCCGGATTTCGTCGCCAACCGGATCAATACCGGCTTTATCGATACCCATGTCGCTGCATTGGTGCACGCGGCGAACGATCTTTCGGCGCCCGAGCTGCTGGAGGCGGGCGCGGCCGTGTCGATTCCCGAGGCCCCCGAAGCCTCGGCCGGTCCGGCCGGCTCCGTCCCGGTACCGGCGCCGCTGCAGGGTACGATCGTTGCGATCGAGGTGCGGGAAGGCGATCTCGTCCGGCCCGGCCAGCAGATTGCGGTGCTCGAATCCATGAAGATGGAGCATCTGGTGACCGCGCCGCATGGCGGCAAGGTGACGAAGATTGCTGCCGACGCCGGCGTAACCCTGATGCAGGACGAAGCCATCCTGTTTCTCGAACCGGCCGAGATCGATGCCCACAATGTGGCGGAGGAAGAGGATGTCGATCTCGACCACATCCGCCCTGACCTCGCCGAACTGATCGCGCGTCACGCCATCACGCTGGACGAGAACCGGCCGGCCTCGGTCGAGCGCCGTCGCAAGACCAACCAGCGCACGGCGCGCGAAAACCTCGCGCAGCTCGTCGATGAAGGATCGTTCGTCGAATATGGCTCGCTGGCGATCGCGGCGCAGCGGCGGCGGCGCAAGGTCGACGACCTCATTCAGAACACGCCGGCTGACGGCCTGATCTCCGGCGTCGCCACCGTGAATGCGGAAAAATTCGGCGCGGAAGGCGCGCGCTGCATGGTGATCTCCTATGACTACACCGTGCTGGCGGGCACCCAGGGTCATATGAACCACAAGAAGATCGACCGCATGCTGGGGCTCGCCGAACAATGGCGGATGCCGCTGGTGTTTTATGCCGAGGGCGGCGGCGGCCGTCCCGGCGATACCGACCGGCTCGGCATGACCGGCCTCGACGGGCCGTCCTTTGTGCAATTTGCAAAACTGTCGGGGTTGGTGCCTGTCATCGGCGTCGTCTCCGGCTATTGCTTCGCCGGCAATGCCGCGATGCTCGGCTGCTGCGACGTGATCATTGCCACCAAAAATGCGTCGATCGGCATGGGCGGTCCGGCCATGATCGAGGGTGGCGGCCTTGGCGTCTATCACCCGGCCGAAGTCGGCCCGGTGTCGTTCCAGTCGCCGAACGGCGTCGTCGATATCCTCGTCGAGGACGAAACGGAGGCAACAACCGCCGCGCAAAAATATCTGTCCTATTTCCAGGGCGCCGTCGCCGACTGGAAGGCGCCGGACCAACGCTTGCTGCGGCGGGCGATCCCGGAAAATCGCCTGCGGGTCTATGACATCAGGACCGTGGTCGACCTTCTCGCCGACGAGGGATCGGTGCTGGAAATCCGCCGCGATTTTGGCGTAGGCATGATCACGGCGTTCATCCGCATCGAGGGAAAACCGTTTGGCTTGATCGCCAACAATCCAAAACACCTCGGCGGTGCGATCGATGCCGCGGCCGGCGACAAGGCCGCGCGCTTCCTGCAGCTCTGCGATGCCTTCGACATTCCGATTGTTTCGCTGTGCGATACGCCGGGCTTCATGGTCGGGCCCGAAGCCGAAAAGACCGCGATCGTGCGCCACGTGGCGCGGATGTTCGTGACCGGCGCCAGCCTCACGGTGCCGCTGTTCGGTGTCGTGCTGCGCAAGGGTTATGGCCTTGGCGCGCAAGCCATGATCGGCGGCGGCTTTCATGCCTCGTTCTTCACGGTGGCGTGGCCGACTGGCGAATTCGGCGGCATGGGCCTGGAAGGCTATGTCCGGCTCGGCTTCCGCAAGGAAATGGAAGCGATTGCCGACCCCGAGGAGCGCGAGAAATACTACAAGGCCAAGGTCGCCGAACTCTATGCCAACGGCAAGGCGGTCTCGATCGCTTCGGTGCTGGAGATCGACGAGGTCATCGATCCCGCTGATACCAGACATTGGATCATGTCGGGGCTGCGCTCGGTGCCGAAGCCGGAGCCGCGGAATGGACGGAAGCGGCCGTGTATTGATGCGTGGTGAGAGAGCCGAAAATCCGTCCACGTCGTCCCGGCCTTGAGCCGGGACCCATAACCCCGGTCATCTATTGTTGAGCCAAGGTGTCTGCCACATCTGCTATCGATAGATCACGCGGTATGGGTCCCGGCTCAAGGCCGGGACGACGTTAGAAGTCTACCCCAATCGCAACTCATCATACCCCTTCGCCGCGACCTCATCGCATCGCGCGCGATAGGCCGGGGCGCTGCCGCTGTAGCGGGCGATGATGCGGGTCTGCTTGCCTTCGACGTTGGAGTTGATGCCGGTCATCCAGGAATCGATCTCGTTGGACAACAGCCCGACGCCGAGCGCCTTGACGTGATCGGTCCATGACTGCACACCGGCGGTGGTCGCTTCCAGTCGTGTCAGTTTGTTGTCGTACGCAAAGCGCACCAGCCCGGTCACCCAATCGACGCTGTATTCGATGCTGCGCGGAATGTTGCCGAGCGCGGTGTGCGGCCCCATCAGCATCATCATGTTGGGGAATTCGTGGACCATGATGCCCAAGTAAGTCTGCGGCCCGTGCTTCCACTTCTCCTTCAGCCGCGCATCATTGACGCCGCGGAAGTCGATCTTGTCGAAGCTGCCGGTGAGCGCGTCGAACCCGGTCGCATAGATGATGATGTCGAACTCGAATTCCCTTGCGCTGGTCTTGATGCCCTTGGTTGTGATCCGCTCGATCGGCGTCTCCTTGATGTCGACCAGCTCGACATTGTCCTGGTTGTAGACCTCGAAGTAAAACGTCTCCAGCGGCAGCCGCCGCGTGCCGAATCCGTGGTTCTTCGGGATCAGTTTCTCGGCGACCTCGGGGTTTTTAACCCGCTGGCGGATTTTCCGCGCGACGAAATCGCTGATCGTCGCATTGGCTTTGCGGTCGATCAGGATGTCCTTGAAATTGCCTTGCCAGATGCCAAAACCACGCTCGCCGTAGAGCCGCTCGTAATTGGCTTCGCGCTCCTCGTCGGATACCTCGAAGGCGCCGCGCGTATCAGGCGTGTGAACGAAGCAGGCAAATGTCTCCTGGCAGCGGGCAAATATCTCGGGATAGCCGGCCTTGATTTTCTTCTGCGTCTCGGCGTCGATCTTGCCGTTGTGCAGCGGCGCTGCCCAATTCGCCGTTCGCTGGAACACCGTCAGATGTCCGACCTCTTTGGCGATGGTCTGGATGGTCTGGATGCCGGTTGCACCGGTGCCGATGACCGCGACGCGCTTGCCGGTAAAATCCACCGGCTCCTTGGGCCAGCGGGCGGTGTGGAACGATGCGCCCTTGAAATCGCCAAGACCTTCGATTCGCGGCAGCGTGGGCGTCGAGAGCGGCCCGATCGCCGTAATCAGGAAGCGGGCGTTGAAGCGGCTGCCGTCTTCCAGCGTAATCGTCCAGCTCCGGCTTTCTTCCTCGTAATGGGCGGCCTTGACGCGGCTTTCAAACTGGATGTCCCGGCGCAGATCGAACTTGTCAGCGACGTAGTTGCAGTAGCGCAATGTTTCCGGCTGGCCTGCAAAATGCTCGGACCAGTCCCACTCCTGCAGCAACTCCTTGGAGAAGGAATAGCCATAGGAATAACTCTCTGAATCGAAGCGGGCGCCGGGATAGCGATTCCAGTACCAGGTACCGCCGACATCGGTGCCCGCCTCGAATACGCGCACGCGCAAACCCAGTTCACGCAGCCGGTAGAGTTGGTACATGCCGGAAAGGCCGGCGCCGATGATGATGACGTCAAGATTCGGAATCGGCGTTGCTCCCAAGTATGCACTTTATGTATGTCCTTGGACCTAAAACTATCCGTTCTTGCGCCGGTGGACAAACCCCGCCTGGACGCGTGGCAGGGTTGCAGGTTTGCCGCCGGGCGGCCTCTCGCGCCTTTACTCCTGGCCATATCTGCCCCTATCGTCGGAGGCAGGAGCGCCCGGCAAGCGGCGACGGAAACAGGGGGACACGATGGTGCAGGCGCTGCGCAAGCTGGCCTCGATCGACGTCAGCGATCCCCATTTGTACCAGGACGACAATTGGCGGCCGCTGTTCGCGCAGCTGCGCCGCGACGATCCCGTGCATTATTGCGAGGCCTCGCCGTTCGGGCCGTATTGGTCGGTAACGCGCTACGACGATATTTTTACCGTCGAGCTCGACCACGAGAATTATTCGTCGAGTTCTGAACTCGGCGGTATCCAGATCACCGACCAGCCCCTCGGCCAGGAGTTTGCCAACTTCATCCGGATGGACCCGCCAGGCCATACTGCGCATCGCCGCACCGTTTCCCCCATCGTGGCGCCGTCGAACCTCGCCAACCTTGAGGCGCTGATCCGCAAGCGGACGTCGGAAGTGCTGGACGCATTGCCCCGCAACGAGCCATTCGACTGGGTCGAGCGGGTCTCGACCGATCTCACCAACATGATGCTGGCGACGTTGTTCGACTTTCCCTGGGCGGACCGCGAGAGGCTGACCTGGTGGTCCGATGTGGCGATCGCCAATGTCGAAGCGTCAGATGCGGTCGTGCATTCGGCGGAAGAACGTATCGCCGAACTCACCAAAATGGGTGAATATTTCCGAAGGTTGTGGGATGCCCGCGCGAATGCCGCGCCAACCTTCGATTTGATCTCGATGCTGGCGCATTCGGAAGCGACGCGTAATCTGCAGGCGCGCGAATTCATCGGGACGATCGCGCTTTTGATCGTCGGCGGCAACGATACCACGCGCAATTCCATGACCGGCGGGCTGATGGCACTGGTCGAAAACCCCGAGCAGTTCGAACTGGTGCGCAGCAGGCGCGAGTTGATTCCCAACCTCGTTTCCGAAACCATCCGCTTCCAGACGCCGGTGCTGCACATGCGGCGTACCGCGCGCAACGATGTCGAATTGGCCGGGCGCCGAATCGCAAAGGGTGACAAGGTCGTGATGTGGTACATATCCGGCAATCGCGACGAGGATAAGATCGATCGCGCCGACGAGTTCATCATCGATCGCGCCAAACCCCGGCAGCATCTCGCCTTCGGCGCCGGCATCCACCGCTGCGTCGGCGACCGGCTCGCCGAACAGCAAATCCGCATTCTCTGGGAGGAAGTGTTGGCAAGGGAGCTTCGTTTTGAGATGGTCGGTCCGCCGCAGCGGCTCTATTCGAATTTCATACGCGGCGTTCGTTCGCTACCGGTAAGGATTGTGAGTTAAGCCGTCATTGCGAGCGCAGCGACTTGTCCGCCGTAGCTCAACGAGCGAAGGCGGAAGCAATCCATCCTACCGCGCAAAAAGTATGGATTGCTATGCTGCGCTCGCTATGACGAAAGAGAGACCTTCAAGGAAATAGAATGAAGAACGATCCCGTTGACGTCCTGATCATTGGCGCCGGTGCTTCCGGTGCAGCCGTGGCCTGGAGCCTTGCCGATACCAAGATGCATATTCTCTGCCTCGACCAGGGCGGCTGGATGAATTCGTCGGAATATCCGAGCACCGGGCGTGACTGGGAAGCAAAATTCTACGGCGACTGGTCGACCAGCCCGAATATCCGTGGCCGGCCCGAGGACTACCCGATCAACGACGACAACTCGCCGATCAAGGTTGTGAACTTCAACGGCGTCGGTGGCTCGACGGTCATGTACACGGCGCATTGGCCGCGGCTGCATCCGTCGGATTTCAAGGTGAAGACACTCGACGGCGTCGCTGATGACTGGCCAATCGATTACGACACGCTGACGCCGTTCTTCGAAGAGAACGACCGGATGATGGGCGTCTCGGGCCTATCGGGCGACCCGCGTTCGCCGCTGACGCGCCCGCCGATGCCGCCGCAGCCGCTTGGGCTCTCCGGCCCGCTGATCGGCAAGGCCATGAACAAGCTTGGCTGGCACTGGTGGCCGTCGGACACCACGGTCGCGACGATGGACTATGAGGGCAGGGCGCGCTGCATCAATCTCGGCCATTGCACGCCGGCCTGCGCGCAAGGTGCCAAGGCTTCGACCGACATCACCTATTGGCCGCACGCGATCCGCGCCGGCGTCGAACTCAAGACCCATTGCCGGGTGCGCGAGATTCTGACCAACGAGCACGGCATGGCTTCGGGCGTCGTCTATTACGACAAGGATGGGGTCGAGCAGTTCCAGCCGGCCGAGGTCGTGATCATCGCCTGCAACGGTGTCGGCACACCGCGGCTGCTCTTGAACTCGGTCTCCGGCCGTTTTCCGAATGGCCTCGCCAATTCCTCCGGCTTGGTCGGCAAGAACCTGATGTTCCATCCCTATGCGCAAATCTACGGTTTCGTGAAGGAGCCGACTGACTCTAACCGCGCGCCGCCGACCTGCCTCTGGAGCAAGGAGTTTTACGACACCGATCTGTCGCGCGGCTTCGTCCGCGGCTACGGGATCCAGTTCGGCCGCGGCGCAGGGCCGGTGTTCGAAGCCGTCGCGAGCGAGCAGAAGGGCATTCTGCCATGGGGCGCGGATCACCACCGCGTCTTCCGCAGGCTCAATGGCCATCGGCTCGGGGTGTCAGCGATTTGCGAGGATCTGCCCGAGGAACACAACCGCGTCACGCTCGATCCCGTGCTGAAGGACAGCCACGGCATTCCCGCACCGAAGATCGACTACACGATCAGCGAAAACAGCCGGAAGATGATGGCGCACGGACTGGCGCGGGGTAGGGAGATCCTCGAAGCCGCGGGTGCCACGGACCTCTGTATCAACGACCCGATCCCATGGGGCGGCTGGCATCTGCTGGGTACGGCGCGGATGGGGACCGATCCGGCGCGCTCCGTCGTCAACGAATGGGGCCGGTCGCATGATGTGAAGAATCTCTTCATCGTCGACGGCAGTGTGTTCGTGACGTCAGGTGGCGTGAACCCGACCTCGACGATCCAGGCGATCGCGCTCTACGTCGCCGACCAGATGAAACAACGTCTAGCCAATCTCTTCGACTGAGGCCGCCATGTCCGTGTCAAATGAACTGACCTCAGCCCAGCGCGACGATCTCCGCATCGTCGCTGCGATGATCGTCCCCGCCAGCGACGAGTACAAGGTGCCCGGCGCAGACGACCCTGCGATCCAGGCCGACATGCTGGCGACGCTCGGGCGCGACACCGCACTGGTAGCACAGGCGCTCGATCACCTAGCGCAGCTTGCCGACAAGCCGCTCGCCGACCTCGATCCGGTGCGTCGCGATGCGGTGGCGCAGGAGTTCCGCGCATCGGGTGGTGCTGCGGCAGCAACCCTCGTTCGCGTCGTGCTGCAATGCTACTACCGCGACGATCGTGTGCTGCGATCGCTCGGGCTGGAGCTCCGCGCGCCGTTCCCGCAAGGTTACACGCTGGAACAAGGCGACTGGTCGCTTCTCGATCCGGTCAAGGCGAAGCCGCCGCATCTGCGGCGGGCCACGTAAGCCTCAGGGCAGGTTTACGCGGAGGTTGAGGCTCTTGCGGCGAGGTAATCCCGTAACCATCTGATCGGCGAAGGAATTCGCCATGTTGGATTTTAGCCCAGATAACGCCGATGACGGATCGTCATCGCGCGCGACCGAACACGCCCCCGCCAACGACCAGGCGCTGCTGGACGCCTATTCCAACGCCGTGATCGGCGTGACCGAACGCGTCGGCCCTGCCGTCGTGCGCGTCGAAACCGGCCCCAAGGTGCGCACCGCGCGGGAGCGCGGCGGGCTTGGCTCGGGCATCGTCATCTCGCCCGATGGTTTCGTGCTGACCAACAGCCATGTGGTCGGGGCGTCGAAAGAAATCCGGTTGCGGGATACCGAAGGTTTTGTCACCGACGCGCACGTGCTTGGCGTTGATCCCGACACCGATCTCGCCTTGCTGCGCGCCGACGGCGCGCGCGATCTGCCCTATGCCTCGCTCGGCAATTCCAAGAGCCTGCGCCGCGGCCAGCTGGTGGTCGCGATCGGCAATCCACTTGGATTTGAGTCGACCGTGACCGCCGGCGTGGTGTCGGCGCTGGGCCGTTCGATCCGCTCGGTGAGCGGGCGGACCATCGAGGACGTGATCCAGACCGACGCTGCGCTCAATCCCGGCAATTCCGGCGGGCCGCTGGTGTCGTCGGCAGCGGAAGTGATCGGGATCAACACCGCGATCATTCAGGGCGCGCAAGGTATCTGCTTTGCGGTCGCCAGCAACACCGCGCAGTTCGTGCTGTCGGAGATCATCCGCCACGGCTATGTGCGCCGCGCCTATATCGGTGTGTCCGGCCAGACCGCCCCGATCCCGCGGCGACATGCAGTGGTGGCCGGTGTCGACAACACAATGGGCGCGCTCTTGGCGCAGATCGAGGCTGACAGCCCTGCGGCGCAGGCCGGCCTGTTGCCGGGAGATGTCTTGATAAAACTGGATGGCGTCGAGATCAACGGCGTCGACGACCTGATCCGCGCACTCGACCGCGACCGCATCGATCGCAAGCTGGAAATGGACGTGCTCCGCATGGGAAGGTTGCGGGCGGTGGATATTCATCCGGTGGAGCGGAAGAGGGCGGCAAGGCAGTAATTATTGTATCAGCGGGGGCCGCTCTTCCCCTCTCCCCTTGTGGGAGAGGGTGGCTTCGCGAAGCGAAGACGGGTGAGGGGTTCTCTCCTCACGGCAAGATGAGCGATGTGGATAGAACCCCTCATCCGGCGCGCCTTGCGCGCCACCTTCTCCCACAAGGGGAGAAGGAAGAAGAGACACCCATGTTCGCGCCGTTACCCCCGCAACGCCGCCAGCAATTCATCCGGCGCTTCGGCCATCATCATGTGGCCGGCGCCTGATAGCACCACGACGCGCGCGTTCGGCGTTGCCGCTGCCAGCGTCTTGCCGGCTTTTGCCGGGGTCATCATATCGCGTTCGCCGAGAATGAATGTCGCTGGCACCTTGACCGCCGCTGCGGCAGCGAGCGCGCCCTCGTAGGAATTGCAGGCGTTGAGATCGTTGTACAGCACGCCCGGACGGGTCTGCTGCAGCACCCGCTGCGCGCCCTGATGCATCCATAGTCCCGGCGCGAGGCTGCCGCCGAGTTCGGCCTTGAAGCCGAGACCCCAGATCGAGACCATGTCGATCGCATCGGGATTGTTGAACTCCGCGGCCTTGAGCAGGTCGGGGCCGACGGTCATCGTGGCCGCGGTTCCGATCAGGCTGAGCCCTGAGACCTTGTCCGGATGACGCGCCGAGGTTTCCAGCGCGATCAGCGATCCCATGGAATGTCCGACCAGTTTTGCCTTGGGCGCGCCGGCCGCATCCAGCAGTGCCGCGGTCCAGTCGGCCATGTCCGATATCGTCGGCAAGGCGTTGCCGGCCGAACGGCCATGGCCCGGCAGATCCGGCGCCAGCACGGCATAGCCGTGATGGGCGAACCAGCGGCTGTGCAGCGCCCAGGTCGAATGATCAAAACCCGCGCCGTGCAGCATCACGACAGCGGGCAGGGATGGATCGAACGGACGCCCACCGGTCGCAACAAAAATATCGGACCCTTTAACTGACAGTTGCATGGCTCACACCTTCTGCGATGCGCGAAGCGCCTGGCCGAGATCGTCGATGATGTCAGCCACAGCTTCAATCCCGACGGATAGCCGCACCAGTTCCTCGCCGACGCCGGCGGCCTTGAGTTGCGCCGCGTCCATCTGCTGATGCGTCGTACTGGCGGGATGGATCACCAGCGTCTTGGCGTCACCGACATTGGCGAGGTGGCTGACCATGCGCAGCGTCTCGATGAATTTCTTGCCCGCGGGACGGCCGCCCTTGATGCCGAAGCTGACGATCGAGCCGGCGCCCCTCGGCAGCAGCCGCAAGGCCAATTGATGGTCGGGATGATTTTCCAGCGCGGGATGCAGCACCCACTCGACCGCCTTGTTGCCTTTGAGGAATTCCAGTACCGCGAGCGTATTGCTCATATGGCGTTCCATGCGAACACCCAGCGTTTCCACGCCCTGCAGCAGCTGGAACGCATTGGTCGGCGACAGGCACGCGCCGAAGTCGCGCAGGCCTTCGGTGCGGGCGCGCATGATGAAGGCGGCCTGGCCGAATTGCTCGTCGAAGACGATGCCGTGATAGCCGGCATACGGCTCGGTCAGGACAGGGAATTTGCCGGAATCGTGCCAGTCAAAATGCCCGCCATCGACGATGACGCCCCCGATCGCGATGCCGTGGCCGCCGATCCATTTGGTCGCCGAGTTCATCACGATGTCGGCGCCGAGCTCGATCGGCCGGCTGAGGAACGGCGTGGCGAAGGTGTTGTCGATCAGCAGCGGGATCTTGGCGTCATGGGCGATTTCCGCGACCGCCGGAATATCCAGCACCTCAAGGCCGGGATTGCCGATGGTCTCGCCGATGACAAGCCTTGTGTTCGGCTTGATCGCGTCGCGGAACTCGTCGAGCGCGCGCGGTTTCACGAATGTCGTCGTGATGCCGAAGCGCGGCAGCGTGTGCGCCAGCAAATTGATGGTGCCGCCATAGAGCGAAGAGGAGGCGACGATATGGTCGCCGGCATTGAGTAGGGTGGCGATCGCCAGATGCAGCGCCGCCATGCCGCTCGCGGTGCAGATCGCGCCGACACCGGCTTCCAGCGCCGCAAGCCGCTCTTCGAGCACTGCGGTCGTCGGATTGGAAATCCGCGTATAGATATGCCCGGCGCGTTCGAGGTTGAACAGCGCGGCGGCGTGGTCGGAATCCTGGAACACGTAGGACGTGGTCTGGTAGATCGGCACCGCGCGGGCGCCGGTGACGGGGTCCGGGCGCTGGCCGGCATGCAGGCTCAGGGTTTCAAAGGCAGGCGGCTTGGGTGCGGGCATGCGGGCCTCGTCAGATCGTTGGGTGGCCAGGGATTGCGTGTTGCGTGTTGCCGGTTCAGACGTGCACGGCGGCGCGGACGCGGCCGGCATTTCCGAATACGCGTATGTATCGCTCGACCTCGGAGGGCGAGCCTGTCGCCTTTTCCGGATTGTCCGACAGTTTGACGGCCGGCCGTCCATCGACCGACGTCACCTTGCACACGATCGAGATAGGATCGAGATCGGCCGATCCGTCCGGCGCGCAGCCGACGAAATCATTGGTGAGGTTGGTACCCCAACCGAAGCTGACGCGGACCCGCCCGGTAAAATGCCGATAGGTCTCTTCGATCGAGCCGACGTCCATGCCGTCGGAGAACACCAGCAGCTTCTCCCGGGGATCACGGCCCTTCTGCTTCCACCACTTGATAATGTCTTCGCCGGCCGCGATCGGCGGCGCGCTGTCGGGTCGAAAGCCGGTCCAGTCGGCGACCCAGTCCGGCGCATCGCGCAGGAACGGCTTGGTGCCGAAGGCGTCGGGCAGGGCGATCAACAAATTGCCGCCATAGGTATGGCGCCATTGATCGAGGATGCGATAGGGCGCCCAGCGCAATTCGGTATCGTCATTCGCAAGCGCCGCCGCGACCATCGGCAATTCATGCGCATTGGTGCCGATCGCTTCGAGATCATTGTCCATCGCGAGCAGCACGTTGGAGGTGCCGGTGAACGATGAGCCGAGGCCTTCCTTGACCGCCTCGACGCACCAGCGTTGCCACAGAAAACCGTGACGGCGGCGGGTACCGAAGTCGGACAGCCGCAAGCCTTCCAATTTGCGCAGCCGCTCGACCTTGGTCCAGAGTTTTGCCTTGGCGCGGGCATAGAGCACGTCGAGCGCAAATCGCCCCTGTCCCTTCAGCGCCTGGCGCGAGCGCAGTTCGTTCAGGATCGCGAGCGCCGGGATTTCCCACATCGTGGTGTGGGTCCACGGCCCGTGGAAATGCAGTTCATACTGGCCGTCCACCTTGCGCAGCTCGTATTCGGGCAGGCGGAAATTGGCGAGCCAGTTGATGAAGTCGGGCGAGAACATCTGGGTCTTGCCGTAGAACGTATTACCGGCGAGCCAGATCAGTTCCTTCTTGGTGAAGCGGATGGAGCGGGCGTGGTCGAGCTGGGCGCGCAACTCGCCCTCATCGATGATCTCGGCCAGCCGCACATGCTTGCTGCGGTTGATCACCGAAAACGTCACCTGCTGATCCGGGTAGAATTCCCGAATCATCTGCAGCATCAGCAGCTTGTAAAAGTCGGTATCCAGCAGGCTGCGAACGATCGGATCGAGCCGCCAGCCGTGGTTGTAGGTCCGGGATGCAATATCTGTGACTGCCATGCCGGAACTCTATCGCGCCCGCGGCGGCCCAACCAGTGGCTTTTGGCGGCAGCATGCCAGCTCAGCGCGCCATTTCCTGCCGGATTCGCCCAACGGTTGCGTGGATATCGCCCCATCCCGGCCTCTCCGGGGCAAATTGTCGCCGCAGGTAGGCGGCGAGTTCAGCGACCTGGCCGTCGGTCAGGCTGTCCTTGAAGGC
Source organism: Bradyrhizobium sp. AUGA SZCCT0160 (assembly GCF_018130105.1). Lineage (NCBI taxonomy): Bacteria > Pseudomonadati > Pseudomonadota > Alphaproteobacteria > Hyphomicrobiales > Nitrobacteraceae > Bradyrhizobium > Bradyrhizobium sp. AUGA SZCCT0160. Next base: position 119,189 of record NZ_JAFCMD010000008.1, on the reverse strand, counting down.
GGGCATATAGCCGAGGTCGCTGGTCACGGGGGCTTTGATGCCGTGCAGGATCACCTGGATCAGATTGTCAGGCACGGCGCTGTGCAGGTTGCTGTTCAGCGCAAGCGACGGCCGGCTGCCGAACAGGGGCGCGCCGCCGACCTCGTGGCAGACCGCGCAGGCACCCTGGTAGATCCGCGCGCCGACGCTGGAGGCCGCAACGAGCCGGGTGCTGGTCGCCGCCTCGAGTTTGGCGGCGAGGGCATCCTGTGCCCGCTTGTCGGCGGCGGTCTCATTGAACGAGCCGAGATAGACGGCCATGGCGCGGATATCCTGATCGGGCAGCGCAGCGAGTTCCTTCACGACCGGCGCCATCGGTCCCGCGGCGACGCCGTGCAAGCGCGACTCGCCGGTCCGCAAATAGGCGTAGAGCTCATCTTCGCTCCAGGGGATCGGCGCCTGCGACAGTGACGTCAGGGCGGGTGCTTCCCAACCTTCGGCGAAGCCGCCCGCGAGGTAAGCACTTTGCTTTTCCGCTCCCAGCGCATTGCGCGGCGAATGGCAGGCGCTGCAATGGCCGAGGCCTTCGACCAGATAGGCGCCGCGATTCCACACGTCCGATTTGCTCGGGTCTGCCTGGAACGGCTTTGGCTGATGGAACAGCGCGTTCCAGCCGGCCAGCAGCGGGCGGATGTTGAACGGGAACGCCAACTTGTTTTCCGGATTTTCCGCGCGCACCGGCGATTGCGCCATCAGGTAGGCGTAGAGCGCCTGCAGATCGGCATCGGTCGTCTTCGCGAAGTGCGTATAGGGAAACGCCGGATAGAGGTGCCGTCCATCGCGATGGATGCCTTCGCGCATCGATCGCTCGAAGGCGGGATAGGACCATGCGCCGATGCCGGTTTCCACGTCGGGCGTGATATTGGTGCTGTAGATAACCCCGAACGGCGTATCGAGCGGCCGGCCGCCGGCATTGAGCACGCCATTGATGCTGGTGTGGCAGACCGCGCAGTCACCGAGCGCCGCGAGTTGCTGGCCGCGCGCGATGGTCGCCGCCGAATAGACTGACGCATCCGGCCGCGCGATCGGCCCGATCGCGCGCCACGGCAGTACAGCAGCGCCGATGCCGACCACCGCCGCGCATAATGCCGCCGCCGTCGCCAGCACGCCGCGCCGTCCGGCAAACGGGTTTTGCCATTTGGTGAGATCGGGTACGGGCGGCGGCGCAGGCAATGCCTCCGGCACCGCCGCCGCGTCGCCGTGCAATCCCCGCAAAATGCGCTCCGGCGTGAACGGCAATTCGCGAAAGCGCACACCGGTCGCATCATAGATCGCGTTGGCGATGGCGGCAGCGCTGGGGACCGAGGCGGACTCGCCGACGCCGAGCGGTGGCTGGTCCTGCCGCGGCAGCATCAAGACATCGATCTTCGGCAGGTCAGGAAATTTGACGATGGGGTAGGCGCCCCATTCGCGCGCCGTCACGGACGCGCGGTCGAACGAGACTTCTTCCATCAGCGCGCGGCTGGTCGACTGGATCACGTTGCCGTGGATCTGATGACGCACCCCTTCCGGGTTGATCATCAGCCCGGAATCCTGGCCCGCGACCACGCGGGTGACGCTGACATCGCCGGTCGCCTTGTTGACGGCAACATCGGCGATCCACGCCGACCACGCCGCGCCATAGCCCGGGAATTTGCTGTGCACATAGAGCGCATAAGCAAAGCCGCGCCCGCGCACGATGTCGCCCTCGGCTTCAGGCTCCTGCCGTACCGGCCGCGGTTTCCAGCCCGCGCGCTCGGCGACCGCATTGACGAGATCGACGGCGCGCGCGTCCTTCAGATAACGCAGCCGATATTCGATCGGATCGACACCGGCTTCAGCGGCGAGTTCGTCGATATAGGATTCATGCGCGAAAGTATTGGGCAGCGCCGAGACGCCGCGGAACCAGGAGGCGCGCACGATCGGCGGCATGTCGTGCGCCACCACGCGCATGTTCTCATAGTCATAAGGCGGGATCGCGGTGCGATCGCCCATCTCGAACACGGCGGGCTCCGGCGCGATCCGCCCGGTGAGCAGCAGCGCCAGTGTCGGCGCGCCGTTCGACGGATAGCGCGTCGCAAAATCATAGGCCGCGACGCTGCCGTCGGCGTTCAACCCGCCATTGACGTCCATCAATTGCCCGGTGCCCTTTGGCTCCCAGGCGTGTTCCTGCTCGCGGGTCAATTGCACGCGGACGGGACGCCCGACCGCGCGAGACAGCAATAGCGCATCGGCGGTGACGTCGTCGGCGCAGTTGCGGCCATAGCATCCGGCGGCTTCCATCCTGATCACATCGATCTCGGCTTCGGGCCGCTCGATCAGCAGTGCTAGATCGGTGCGCAGGATGTGCGGGTTCTGCGTGCCGGACCACACCCGGATTGCGCCGTCTTGATAGTCGGCGACCGCGCAGGAGGGGCCGATCGAGCCGTGCATCTGATACGGCCAGACATAGGTGCGCGCCATCGGCTTGGCGGCGGACGCGATGGCGGCGTCGACGTTGCCCTTGTCGATCAGCGTCCGCGGCGTCGATGGGTTGGCACGCAGCGCCGTTTGGAGATCGCCGAGATCGGGCAGGACAGGCACCGGCTTCCAGCTCACCTTGAGCTGCGCCGCCGCCTTGATCGCGTTCTCCTCGCGCTCGGCAACGACACCGATGAAATCGCCGATCCTCACCACGGCCACCAGCCCCGGGATATCGCGCATCGAAGCTTCATCGACCGCGATCAGGCTGGTGCCGACGAACGGCCCGGCATCGATGCCGGCATAAGGCGGCCGCACGACGCGGCCATGCAGCATACCGGGCACGCGCATGTCGTGAACGTAAACGAGTTCGCCGGTGGCCTTCGCCGGCAGGTCGACGCGGGGCACCGATTGCCCGACGATTGAATAGGCGCTGACGTCCTTCACCGGTACTTCGTCGGTGAGTTCGAGCCGAATGATCTCGCCGGCGATCAATTCTCCATAACTGATAGTGCGGTTATCCTTGCCGCGGATCAGCCCGTCTTCGATGTTGAGATCACTGGCCGCTACCTCCAGCCGTTCCGCCGCACGCGCGATCAAAAATTGCCGCGCCTGCGCTGCAGCCTTGCGCAGCGGCACCGCCGTGATCTGGATGGTTTCGCTGGCGATCGTCGCGCCCTGGTTGGGAACGACAGAGGTGTCGCCCAGCACCACGACGACGCGGGCAAAGGACACGTCGAGTTCCTCGGCGACGATCTGTCCGAGTGCGGTGCGGATTCCGGTGCCGAGATCGACGTGGCCGTTGTAGGCGGTGACCGAACCATCAGCGGTGATCTTGATGAAGGTTTCGAACGCACTCGCCTCTGCCGGACGAACCACCGACAGCGATCCCTGCGCTCGTTCACTGCTCGCTGGCGTCTCCGACGTTGCCATCAGTCGTGCGCCTCGACGGCGTGGCCCGCGGCGCGCATCGCGGCACGGATGATCTCGATATGTGCGCCGCAGCGGCACAGATTGTAGCGTAGTGCTTCCAGCACTTCGGCCTCAGAAGGGTGCGCGTTGCGCGACAAGAGCGCCTTGGTGCTGATGATCATGCCGTTCAGGCAGTATCCGCATTGCGCGGCCTGCTCGCGGATGAAGGCCTCTTGAACCAGATCGGGGTGCTCGCGCGAGCCGAGGCCTTCAAGCGTCACAATGTCGCGCCCGGCGCAGCCTTCGATCGGGATCACGCAGGAACGCGCCGCCTCACCGTCGATCAGCACCGCGCAGGCGCCGCACTCGCCGAGCCCGCAGCCATATTTCGGTCCGTTCAAGGCGAGGTCGTTGCGCAGCACATAGAGCAATGCGGTGTCGGGCGCGGCGTCGACATCGCAGCTTTTGCCGTTGACGGTCAGGCGCATCGTGCTCTGCGTCATGCTGTGCGTTTTGATCCCTGGGCCCCGGTTGCGCTGCAAAATTTGGTGCGGACGTCCTTCGAAGATACCGTTTGTATACAAACGTGCAAGCGGGCGTTCCATGACGCAATGCCTTGCCCGCTTTATAAACACGGCGCGAGGCAAATGAGTTTTTATGCGGCAATGGCGGTTTTTCGCTTGGGGCCCCGCTTGACAGGGTTTCCGTCCGCGCGCAACATCGTTCGTGTACGAACAAAATGATCGTCTCGCAGGAGTGCGGGTATGATCGACGCCTCCCAGCGAGCAGGCTTGTTCACGATGACGGATACAACGACTGCCGGTGGCGACAAGATCCGCTGCGATGCCTGTCCGGTGATGTGTTACATCAAGCCGGGCGCGGCGGGCGCGTGCGATCGCTATGCCAATCATGACGGCGTATTGGTGCGCGTCGATCCGCATATCGTGCTGGAGCGAACGGTGTCGCATGGCGGACGGCTGGTGCCGTTCCAGGCCGGCGGCGGCGATTGGGACGGCAAGCTGGTCCGTGAGCCCAATGTGTTCGTGACCGCGATCGGCGCCGGCACGACGTACCCCGACTACAAGCCGGCGCCCTTCATCGTGTCGTCGGAGATCGACGGCGTCGACATGGTCACCGTCGTGACCGAAGGCATTTTCAGCTATTGCGGCGTCAAGGTGAAGATCGACACCGATCGCCATCTTGGCCCCGAGACCGCGACCGTCCGCGCGCAGGGCGAGGCGATCGGCCATGTCACAACAGGCGAATATGGTTCGCAGATGCTTTCGCTCGGCGGCGTGCATCATCTGACCGGCGGTTCCAAGAAGGAGGGGCGCGTCACCTGCGACGCGCTGATGGACCTCTCCAATTGCAAGCCGGTCGAACTGACGATCGATGGCGGCGCCACCGTGGTGGTGCAGGCGGGATACCCGCCGATCGTCAATGGCGTCGCGGAAGAGCGGATGCGGGTCGGCTGTGGCTCGGCCACCATCGGCATGTTCGCCAAGCAATGGCACGGCAAGGTCGATGAGGTCGTTGTCGTGGACGACCACATCACCGGCGTTCTCTCGGAGCACCAGGCCGGCAAGCTGCTCGATATTCCCGATACCGGGATCAAGATGAAGGGGCGGCGCTCGACGCCGGGGCGTTATTTCCAGGTCGCCGAACCCGGCACCGGCTGGGGCGGCACCAAAATTTCCGATCCGCTGTCCGTGCTGGGCCCGTTCAATCCGAAGGAGGCGCGGCCGGGCCTGACCATGCTGATGGTTTCGACCACCGGCGAGCACGCCGCCTACTACGTGCTCGACGAGGAGCTCAAGCCGGTTGAGACGCAGATGCCGCTCGATCTGAAGCTCTCGGTCGAGCGTATCCAGGAAAATTGCGAACCGGCGCTATGCACGGTGTTGTTCATGGGCGGCGCCGGCGGCTCGCTGCGCGCCGGGGTCACCGACAATCCGGTGCGGCTGACGCGGTCGGTCAAGGATGCGCTGACGCGGGTCACCAGCGGCGGTGCGCCGGTTTACGTCTGGCCGGGTGGCGGCATCACGTTCATGGTCGATGTTACCCAAATGCCAGCCGGCGCCTTCGGTTATGTGCCGACGCCTGCCTTGGTGGCGCCGATCGAATTCACGCTGCGGCTTTCGGACTATGCGGCGCTCGGCGGCCACATGGACTACGTCCGGCCGCTGGCCTCGCTCAAGGACAACACCGAAGTCCGCCCGATGCCTTACATTCCGGGACGGCACGCATGAAACGCCTGCCGCAAATAGCGCTTCTTCCTGACGGCAAGCGGCTGCATTTGCAGGACGGTCCAATCGATCTGATCATTGAGGCCAAGGGGCAGGAGGCGGAGGTCCGCGCCGCCTATGACGCCGCAGTGCGTCGCTTCACCGGTTTGCTCGATGAACTCTGCGAGGAATTGACGACGCTGCGTCAGCCGGTAAATCCCGCGCAATGCGCCCTGCAAGGCGTGGTCGCGTGCCGCATGCATGCGGCGGTCGCTCCGTTTGCCGCTCATCATTTCATCACGCCCATGGCAGCGGTGGCCGGCTCCGTCGCGGAAGAGATTCTCGGCGCGATGCTGGACGCGGCCCGTCTCGAGCGCGCCTATGTCAATAATGGCGGCGACATCGCGCTGCATCTGACCGGCGGCGAACAATTCACCGTCGGCCTGATGGACCGGCCGGACCGGCATGGCCTGATGCGCACGATGATCGTCGATGCCGACGGCCCGGTCCGGGGCATCGCGACCAGCGGCCGCCATGGCCGCAGCTTCTCGCTCGGCATTGCGGATGCCGTCACCGTGCTGGCGCGAACGGCGTCACAGGCCGATGCCGCCGCCACCATCATCGCCAATGCCGTCGATTTGCCCGGTCATCTCGCGATTGTCCGCTGGCCGGCCAATGAATTGCAGCCCGACAGCGACCTCGGTCCGCGCCGCGTCACCCGCGATGTCGGGCCATTGACCGAAGACGAGGTCGAAGCCGCGCTGGAGGCGGGGGCTCTCCGCGCGCAACAATTGTTCGCAGCCGGGTTGATTGAAGGCGCGGCGTTACGCCTGCTTGGCGAAACGCTCGTGGTCGGAACTACTGGCTGTGCGACGCCTGCGTTGCATGCCCATCACGGAAGCGCGATAGAAAGTGAAGTTCATGCTTGAGCGGGAAAAAGGCCAATGAGCGCCATCATTCGCAAGATCGTCACGGTGGTCGAGGAAACCCATCTGGAGATGGGAAAGACCATCGCGCCGCCGACGCGGCGTGCCGCGGCGATTGCCGTGATCGAAAATCCGTTCGCCGGAAAATATGTCGAAGACCTTTCGCCTTTGATCGCGATCGGCGAGGAACTCGGCGAATTGCTGTCGAAGCGGGCGGTGGCGGCGCTTGGGATCGACGGCGCCAAGGCGCAGAGCTACGGCAAGGCCGCAGCGGTCGGCGAAAACGGCGAGCTCGAGCACGCGGCCGCGATCCTGCACCCGAAGATGGGCGCGCCGGTGCGCAAGGTGCTGAGCAAGGGCGCGGCGCTGATCCCGTCCTCGAAGAAGCGCAGCGGTCCGGGCACGACGCTGGATATTCCGCTCGGCCACAAGGACGCGGCCTTCGTGCGCAGCCATTTCGACGGCATGGAAGTGCAGATCAACGACGCGCCGCGCGCCAACGAGATCATGGTCGCGGTGGCCGTCACCGACAGCGGCAGGCCGCTGCCGCGTGTCGGTGGATTGACGGTTGCTGAAGTCAAAGGTGAAGACGGATTAAGGTAATTTCTTCAACATTGGAGGGTGAGGGTATGCGACGGAGTTATTTTCTGGGAGCAGGATTGGCGATCGCGGTTACGGGGATGGCGAGCTCTGCTTTTGCCCAAAGTGAGATCAAGATCGGTGAGATCAACAGCTATTCGCTGCTGCCCGCCTTCACCGAGCCCTACCGCAAGGGCTGGCAGCTCGCGGTCGAGGAAGTCAACGCCGCCGGCGGCATCAACGGCAAGAAGCTTGTGGTCGTCTCCAAGGACGACGGCGGCAAGCCGGCTGACGCCACCACCGCCGCCAACGAACTGGTGTCGAGCGAGAACGTCGCGATGCTGACGGGCACCTTCCTGTCCAACATCGGCCTTGCCGTCAGCGATTTTGCAAATCAGAAGAAGGTATTCTTTCTCGCGGCGGAACCCCTGACCGACGCCATCACCTGGTCGAAGGGCAACCGCTACACCTTCCGCCTGCGTCCTTCCAATTACATGCAGGCGGCCATGCTGGTGGAAGAAGCCGCCAAGCTGCCGGCCAAACGCTGGGCCACGATCGCGCCGAACTATGAATACGGCCAGTCGGCCGTTGCCGTGTTCAAGAAGCTGATGTCGGAAAAGCGTCCCGATATCGTCTGGGTCGACGAGCAGTGGCCGCCGCAGGGCAAGATCGATGCGGGCCCGGTGGTGCAGGCCGTGGCCGCCGCCAATCCCGAAGCGATCCTCAACGTCACCTTCGGCGCCGATCTCGTGAAGCTCGTTCGCGAAGGCAATACGCGAGGCCTGTTCAAGAACCGTTCGGTGGTGTCCTTCCTCACCGGCGAGCCGGAATATCTCGATCCGCTGAAGGACGAAACGCCTGAGGGCTGGATCGTAACGGGTTACCCCTGGTACGACATCAAGACGCCGGACCATGATAAATTCCTGAAAGCGTATCAGGCCAAATTCAACGACTATCCGCGCCTCGGCTCGATCGTCGGCTACCAGACGATCAAGGCGGCCGCAGCGATCCTCGCCAAAGCCAACTCCACCGATCCGGAGAAGCTGATCGCCGCGACCGAAGGGCTGTCGATGCCGTCGCCGTTCGGCGAAATCACCTTCCGCAAGATCGACCACCAGTCGACGCTCGGCGCTTACGTCGGCAAGACCGCGCTGAAGGACGGTAAAGGCGTGATGGTGAACTCGGTCTATCGCAAGGGCACGGATTATCTCCCGAGCGATGCCGAAGTCGAAAAGCTTCGCCCGAAGGATTGAGATCGTCGGTTACTTCTCCCTCGCCCCGCTCTTGCGGGGAGAGGGTCGGGGTGAGGGGCTCTCACCGCGCGTCCTGTGCTCGTGGTTAGACCTGTACCCCCTCACCCGAATTGCTTCGCAATTCGACCTCTCCCCGCAAGCGGGGCGAGGTAAGAACAGACCTCATCCTGAGGAGCCACGCGTGAGCGTGGCGTCTCCAAGGATGATGCCACCGACCTGACCAACGCGAGCAAAAGACCGCCCATGGCCTTCTACTTCGTTCAGTTCCTGACCGGTCTCGCCAGCGCGGCGTCGCTGTTTCTGGTCGCGTCGGGTCTGTCGATCATCTTCGGCGTGACGCGGATCGTGAACTTCGCCCATGGCGCCTTCTATATGCTCGGCGCCTATGTCGCGTTCACGCTGACCGAGCGCTTCTCCGGCGCGCTCGGCTTCTGGGGCGGCATCGTGGTCGCGGCGCTGATCGTGGCCGTGGTCGGCGTGATCGTCGAGATGGTGCTGCTGCGGCGGATCTATCACGCGCCGGAATTGTTCCAGCTGCTCGCAACCTTCGGCCTGACCCTGATGGTCGAAGATCTCGTGGTGCTGATCTGGGGGCCCGATGATCTCCTCGGCCGCCGTGCGCCGGGTTTCAAGGGCGCAGTCGATTTCTTCGGCCAGAACATTCCGACCTACGATTTGTTCCTGATCGCAATCAGTCCAATCGTGCTCGGCGGGCTTTGGCTGCTGTTCCAGCGCACGCGCTGGGGCGTGCTGGTGCGCGCGGCGACGCAGGACCGCGACATGGTCGCAGCGCTCGGCGTCAATCAGAAATGGCTGTTCACCAGCGTGTTCGCGCTCGGCGTCTTTCTGGCAGCGCTGGGCGGCGCTCTGCAGATCCCGCGCGATGCGGTGCATCACGCGCTCGATCTGCGCATTATCGTCGACGTGTTCGTCGTGGTCGTCATCGGCGGGCTCGGCAGCATCATCGGCGCCTTCGTGGCCGCGGTGCTGGTGTCAGAGCTCAACGCCTTCGGCATTCTGATCTTCCCGAAGATTTCCATCATCCTGGTATTCCTGGTCATGGCGGTGGTGCTGATCGTCCGTCCGTGGGGCCTGTTCGGCAAGCCGGAGGCAGCCGCGCGTCGCACGCCGGGGCTGACTGTCAATCCCTGGCGGCCGCTGACGACAAACGAGCGCTGGCTGGCGATGGCCGGGCTTGCGGTTGCGGCGATGCTGCCGCTGTTCGCCGGCAATTATGCGCTCACCGTCGGTTCGGAAATCGCGATCTTCGTGATCTTTGCCGCCAGCCTGCATTTCCTGATGTCGGTCGGTGGGCTCGCCTCGTTCGGCCATGCCGCCTATTTCGGGCTCGGCGCCTATGGCGTTGCGTTCCTCGCCAAGATGGCGGGGCTACCCATGATCGTGTCCCTTCTCATCGGCCCGCTGCTCGGTCTGCTCGGCGCAGCCATCTTCGGCTTCTTCGCCGTGCAATTGTCCGGCGTCTATTTCGCGATGCTGACGCTGGCGTTTGCGCAGATCGTCTGGTCGATCGCGTTCCAGTGGGTCACGGTGACCGGCGGCGACAACGGCATTTTGGGCGTCTGGCCGGAGAAATGGGCGGCGGGTCCGGCGAGTTTCTACTGGCTGTCGCTCGGCATCGCCGCGATCGCGGTGGCCATATTGCGGGTGATCGTGTTCTCGCCGTTCGGTTTTGCGCTACGCGCAACGCGGGATTCGCTGCTGCGCAGTGAAGCTATCGGCATCAACGGCAAGCGCGTGCAGTGGACCGCCTTCGTCATCGCGGGCACCGTCGCCGGATTTGCCGGCGCGTTGTTCGCGTACCTGAAAGGCAGCGTGTTCCCCGACAGCCTCGGCATCTCGCTGTCGGTCGATGCGCTGGTGATGGTCCTGCTCGGCGGCGTCGAGACCGTGTCCGGCGCCGTGGTCGGCGCCATCGTCTTCAAGGCGCTCAACATCTGGCTGGTGAGCCAGACCGATTTGTCCAAGCTTGTGCTCGGCGGCTTCGTCGTGCTGATCGTGGTGGCGTTCCCCAAAGGCATCGTCGGGGTGCTGGAGACGATCCGCAATCGCCGCAAGTCTTCGACGTCTGAATCATCGTCTAAGTCGTCCCTAGCCACTTCCCGGATCGAGACCGCCGAATGAGCATGGTCCCCACATTGCTGTCGGTCGAGAACCTGAGCAAATCCTATGGCGGGGTCCACGCCGTGCGGAGCGTTTCGTTTGCGCTGCGCGCCGGCGAAATCCTGGCGCTGATCGGGCCCAATGGCGCCGGCAAGAGCACCTGTTTCGACATGCTCAACGGCCAGAACACCCCCGACAGCGGCCGGATCAATCTGCTCGGCGAAGAAACCGTCGGCAAAAAGCCGCGCCAGGTCTGGCGGCTCGGCGTCGGCCGCACTTTCCAGATCACCGCGACGTTTCCGACCATGACCGTGCGCGAGAACGTGCAGGTCGCACTGGTGTCGTACGGGCGGCAGTTATTCAATCTCTGGGGCTCGACGGCGCGTTACGCCCGCAAGGAAGCCGGCCGGCTGCTCGACCTCGTCGGCATGGGCGCCTATGCCGGGCGTCCCTGCGGCGAGCTTGCCTATGGCGATCTGAAGCGGCTCGAACTCGCAATCGCCCTCGCCAACCAGCCAAAACTTCTGTTGATGGACGAGCCGACCGCGGGCATGGCGCCGCGCGAGCGCATCGAACTGATGCGGCTCACCGCGCAGATCGCCCGTGAAAAATCGATCGGCGTGCTCTTTACCGAACACGACATGGACGTGGTGTTCGAGCATGCCGACCGCATTCTCGTGCTCAACCGCGGCAGCCTGATCGCCGAGGGCACACCCGAACAGGTCCGCGGCAATCCGCAGGTCCGCGCGATCTATCTCGGCGAGGGCCTGGTCTATGATTCGCGGCACCGCGAGGGAGCCGGCGCATGAAGCTCTCGGTGCAGGACCTCAACAGCTATTATGGCCCGGCGCATATCCTGTTCGATATTGCGCTCGAGGTCGGCGAGGGCGAAGTCGTGGCACTGCTCGGCCGCAACGGTGCCGGCAAGTCCACCACCTTCCGTTCCATCGTCGGTCTGGTCCAACAGCGCTCCGGCCGTATCCTGTTCGAAGGCAGAGACGTCTCCACCGAGCCGACGCATGCGATCGTGCGCGGCGGGCTCGGCTATGTGCCTGAGGAGCGGCGCATCTTCACGGACCTGACGGTCGAGGAAAATCTCGAAGTCGGCCGCCAGCCCAAGCGTCCCAATGCGCCGCATTGGACCCGCGAAAAGTTGTTCACGCTGTTTCCGAATCTGGGCGAGATGCGCGGGCGCCCTGGCGGGCGCATGAGCGGCGGCGAGCAGCAGATGCTGACGATCGCGCGGACGCTGATGGGCAATCCATCCCTCGTGCTGCTGGATGAGCCTTCCGAAGGGCTGTCACCGAAGATCGTGGAGCAGATGGTCGACGCCATCCTGGCCATGAAGAAGGAAGGCGTCAGCATCCTCGTCTCCGAACAGAATTTGCATTTCGCCCGGCTGATTTGCGACCGTGCCTACATCATCGAGCGCGGCAAGATCTGCTATGGCGGCACGATGGCTGAACTCGACGCACGTCCGGACATCCGCGACGCGCATCTGTCGCTGTGACCGGCGGCGGCAAACAAGAAGAGAGAGCGTAGATGGGCAGGAGTGTTTCGGCGAAACGGAGCGTCAAGCCTGCGCGGCCGTCCTACATTCTGGACGAGCAGGTCGGCTTCATCCTGCGCCAGGTCTGGCAACGCCATTCGACGATTTTCGCCCGCGAGATCGGCATCAATCTGACCCCGACGCAATGGGCGGCAGTTGCGAAGCTGACCGAGACCGGTCCGTGCTCGCAAAATCTTCTGGGCCGGCTGACCGCGATGGACGTTGCCACCATCAAGGGTGTGATCGACCGCCTCACGGCGCGCGGCCTGACCGAGACCAGCCCGGATCCCGAGGACGGCCGCCGTCTGCTGGTCAGTCTCACGCGGGCAGGGCAGCAGCTCGCCGAGAAAGCCGCGCCCAATGCACTCGCGATCACCCGGGAAACGCTGGCGCCGCTCGACGCCAAGGAGCGCGAGATGCTGATGGCGCTGCTGGACAAGCTGCGCTGACGCGGAGGCGTGCCTTCCGATCGAAGCGAATTCACGCCGCAGCGCCGCACGGTGGTTGCGCTACTCCGCAAGACTGAGCACCAGTGCAATTGCTCCCACCAGAATGAGGCTGATTGCCCATGACGTATCCAGGTTGAACCAGCTCCGCGATACGAATTTGAGGCCAAGATAACGGTACACCAGCCATGCCAGGCATCCGCCGGCCGCGATCATCGCGATGGCGTGGACGACGGCGACCAGTCCGGCCATACCGAGATTGGCGTTGATGAGGCTCAACGCTGCCTCGTGGCCCTTGTCGAGGTCGGCCTCCCGGCAGAGCCCGAGATAGATCGGCACCAGCATCAGCCCCGCGCCGTGCGCGATTGCCACGGCAAAGGACCACAGCCCCAGTTGCGTCGGCCGTATCCGCGCCAACCCTCTTGGATGGCGTCGATCGACAAGGCGGAAGATACCGAACCCGATAACCAGGAGACTGGCGCCGATCTGGATCTGGCGTTGCCATTCGACGAGGGTGACCAGCAGCGCGAAGGGGAGGAGCACCAGCAGCATCGCCAGCAGATGGCCGGCCGTCAGCGGCACCAGCGCGGCGCCGAGGGCACGCGTCGTCCTTTCCATCAATCCGGCGGATACAGCGAGCGGCCATCCCATTCCCGGATTTACGCCGTGGTAGAAACCGCTCGCGATGACAGCCAACCAGAGCCAAGCCGGTGTCCAATCCGCCGTAGTGCTCACATTCAAGCCGACGGATAACAGAATGAATCGGTCGAACAGTCTCCTCCATCGAGCCTGATCTGATGCGCGCGGTATCCGTCGGGGAAGCTCACGCAATAGTCCTTTGCCAGTTCGAGGCCGCCTTTCGGGTTTGCATTGGCCATCACCTCGACGCCCGGAATGCCCTGCGGATAAAATTGGTCGTCCCAGGTCGAGTAGAGCGAGTTGGTCCAGTAGACGCGTTTGCCGTCGCGGCTGATCTCGACCATCTGAGGTCCGCCGGCGTAGGCCTTGCCGTTCGGATGAGGCGTGCGGCGTGCGATGCCGCCGATATGGACCGATCCGGCGAGTTCCGGCTTTCTGGGGTCACTGACATTGTATTGACGCATCTCGCCGGTGCCCCAGCAGGCGACGTAGAGAAACTTGTCATCCATCGACAGGTCGATGTCGGACACCAGCGGCGGCACGGCGCCAAAGCCCTGCAGAAGCGGCGGCAACTGGTCCTTCGCCGCGGGCTCGGGCGGGATGGTCGCCGTCTTCTCGATGTGAAATTTTCCGCCATCGCGCCACCAGGTCCAGATCGAACCTTCGAGGTTTGTGGTGTCGACCACGACGCCCAGGAAGCCGTACTCCTTGACGGGATCATGCGCGGGACGCACCTCCAGCGCCATTTGATGGTTGGCGCCGAGATCGATGGTCTGGACGTTTCGCCGGGCCCGCAGATCCCAGAAGTGGACCCGATGACCGTATTTGTTCGAGAGCAGATCCTCGGGCACGATTCCGTTCTCGAACTGCGGCGGCAGCGCCCACTCGCTGCTCACCATGTAATCGCGGGGCAGATTCCACCAGAAATCATAGTGCTTCTCTTGAGGACCGCGATCGATCTCCCACCGTCCGAGCACTTCGAATGTCTCGCAATCCATGATGAAGATGCCGGGCGGTCCATCGGTGCCGTCCTTGCCACCGCCGCCGAGCGTAGAAACGTAAATACCATCCGGCCCGCAATGGATCGTGTGCGGCCGGGAGTACCCGGTCTTTTTGAAGACCTCCTCGGGCTCGATGATTTTGTGAATCTTCGCCTGGGTGGGATCGGGTTTGGTATCGACGATGTAGATCCGGGAGGACCGCATACCGGGGATGATGAGGTAGCGGCGCTCGAGGAAGGCGTGCCCGGTGAGCGGCGACAAGGCCGATGAACAGGCGTTCCATCCGAAATGGTGAAACTCGTCGCCCTTGTTGGGCATCGTCACGGTGTGGACGATCTGACCGAAACGCGGAGAGCCGGGCTTGACGTCGATCACGGCAAGCGCGTCGGGTTTTGAAAAGTCCGGGCTGAGCAGCAACGTGTAGGCGAAGCTCTCTGGCGGAGCTTCCATCGCAAGCTTCGGCGACGCGTGAAACGTGGGGTCTGGTCTCATCGTCATCGTACTGCCTCCCTGTTTGCCTTGGTGGGTACCAACATGGCTCAGCGGCATGCAGCAGAACTAACCCGGCTCGTTGAGTCCTCTTAGACTGTGCCGCCGGCGGGGTTCGCTGACGGTGACCATACACCTCAATGCCATCAGGTGAAAGAAACGATCCGGGCTCCGATCTCGCGGCGGCCGGGAAGGCCGCACCGCACGCGCGCGCCATCTCGAGACAAATGCCGGCGTCGCTCAACGCCAGGGAGCGCACGATGCTGATGGATTTGTTGAACGAGATGCGGTGATTGCGGATAGCCCGGGAATTTCACATAATTGCGTCGGGCTGGATCCGGACACGGGGCGGGGAGCGCAATGAGCGACTGGTTGCACAATCTGCCTGTGCCAGTGATGGCGCTTTCCATCTTTGCTTTCACCTATCTGCTTGCCATCATCATCTTCGCAGCGGTTGCGGCGCTCGCGACGGGAGAACGCGCAAAATCATTCCAGGCGATTTCGCCGGGCATGCTGCCGGTGCTGGGCATCATCTTCGGCCTGTTCGTCGCCTTCACCGCCGCCCAGGTCTGGAACGACAATGATCGCGCCAGTGCGGCGGTGAGCCGTGAAGCCAGCGCGCTGCGGGCCATCGTGCTGCTCGCCGCCGGCCTGCCGTCCGAACAGGAGGGCCGGGTGCGCAATCTCGTTCGCGGCTATATCGAGCAAGCCGCCAAGGTTGAATGGCCGATGATGGCAGGGCAGACAGCCTCGCTGAGGCCAGCTCCTCCGGCTCTCACCGAGGCGCTGCAACTCGTTGTCTCGATGTCGCCGCAGGGAGCGGGCCAGCAGACCGCGCAGCGCGAGATCATCAACGCATTGGGAGTAGCGCTCGATGCGCGCCGGCAGCGGATCATCATCAGCCAGGCGGAAGTCAATCCGGTTAAATGGTGGAGCCTGTATTTGCAGGCGATTTGCGAACTCTTCGTGATCGCGCTCGTTCACTGCGGTAACCGGCTGGCATCGGGGATCGCGATGGCGCTGTTCGCGACCGGCGTCGCCGCCTCGGTGTTGCTGATCGCCGCCCACGACCGGCCATTCACCGGTCAAATTTCGGTCGGACCGGAGCCGCTTCTGCAGATCATGCCGGATGCGTCGACGGGCCGGTGAGCGCTGTAGTCTGCGAGCGGGAGATCAAACGAGGCCCGGAGTGCCTAGGAGTCCGGGCCTCGTGATCAAACAACCCCTGGACATCGGTGTGATGACCGAAGTCCATCCCCCAGCTGTTCGCGAACGCTTTATAGGCAATGTCGCTTAAGGTGACTAACCCGGAGAACTACGGGGCGCGCACTTCTATCGCCACAACTGTGGGCGCACTTGCGCTTGCGTCAGGGCCGGTCGCCATGTCTCAAAGGTGCCATAAGCGAACGTCGGCACTTCACTCGATCACCTCGTCGGCGCGCGCGAGGACGGTCGCAGGCAGCTCGATGCCCAGTTGTTTTGCGACGCGGAGATTAATCCTGAGATAGAATTTGGTAGGTCGTTCGAAAGGCAGGTCGCCCGGCTTCGCGCCTTTCAGAACGCGATCAAGCTGCGAGATCAAGTGACGGTTAGCGTCGGAGAAATCCGGCCCGAACGACATAAAGCCGCCGTTAGCGACCCAGTCGGGCGAAGGAAAGATCGCGGGTTTGTTGCTCGCGCCGACCAGCTTGATGACCTCGGCCATGTGAGCACTGATCAAGGCATCTGGGACAAACACGAGGGCGTCTAATCTGGTCAGGACTTCCGGGCCTAATGCCTTCGCAAGATTAGCGGGGTCATCGATGTTGATGGACTCGACCGTAAAACCGAGCTTACGGCCGGTCTCCAGGACAGGCGCCAGGCTCTGCGCACCGCTGCTTAGCTTTGTCGTCACCGTCCCGAGGCGGAGGGCGCGCGGGACAACCTCCCGCATCAGTTCGACGCGCTTTTCTGTGGTTTCCTCGGAAAAAACCGCGATACCGGTTACGTTGCGGCCGGGACGCGCGAGGCTATCCGCCAATCCTGACCCGACCGGGTCAACGGCGGTGAGCGCGACAATCGGAATTGTTTGAGTTGCCTTGTAAGCAGCCAGCGCGGCTGGCGTGCTTATCGCGAGAATGACGTCGATGCCGTCCTCTCGTATCAACTCTTGCGCCAGCCGAGGGAGCGCATCAACATTCCCCGCCGCGTCCCGAAACTCAAGACGAATATTGCGTCCTTCGACGTAGCCGAGCTCCCTCAAAATCCTGCGGGTTCCTTCCGCCTGCGACGCAACGTGAACCGGGGCGAGACTTATGACGCGCGGTATTCTTGCCGGCTGTTGTGCTCTTGCGGCAAGCGGCCACATCACCGCTCCGCCCAGAAGACTTACGAACTGGCGTCGTCGCATGTGACCTCGCTGGTCGCTCTCCGCGCTATCGCCGAACTATAGCAGGCTAAGGCTGTGCGGCGAACGGCATGTGACCACCAACTCGGCGATAGCCACGCCGGCAATCCAAGTGCCGACAGGTGAAATGTCGCGTTGGGTCAAACTCGGAAGTCTGAGTGCGCAAGTGGGAAGTCCGCTTTGCCCTCAGCAAGAGGCATCTTCAGCCAGACCTTTCAGGTCCGAAAAAGCGCGCCAATACCCGACATCATCCGCCGGTCAGGACAGGGAGGTGGGACCGCGGGGGCGGGTGTACCACGGATTATCTCCCACGCCGCAGAGCCCCTGCGTGCTATCGTTCTGGGTATCGAAAATATCGGCCTTAGCCCGGGACGGAGTTGCGATGAACCGGCGCGATTGCTCGGCGTTCTCGGCGGCGCGGCCATCGCGTGGTCGCTCGCCTTCCCTGATGCGAATGGGCAGGAATTGAGAAAGGTCTATCGAGTGGGCTTTCTAACATTGTCTCAACTCAAATAGGACATTCTGGACATGTCGACGCTCACCCCGCATGGCGCGTGCCTGCTGTGGAAGCCGGAATTGATCTGGCTGAATGCCGTTTCCGACGCCATGCTCGCCAGCGCCTTCTTTGCTACCGCGTTCGTCCTCGGGTTTTTCGTGTGGCGGCGCCGCGATGTTATGTTCCGCGGCGTATTCTGGACATTCGCCGTCTTTGCCGCAGTCTGCGGAGTGACCCGGCTGCTGTCGATCCTCACGTTGTGGGTGCCGGCCTACGGCATCGAGGCCTTTACCAAAGGCTTCCTGGCGCTGATATCGGTCGTGATCACGGCGGCACTGCTGCTAATGCTGCCGCGAATCCTGGTGCTGCCGACACGCAGGCAACTTCAGCAAGCCAATGCGGCGCTTGAGGAGGAAATCCGACAACGGCGCAAGGCCGAGGCCATGGTCAAACGCTTTCAGGAGATAGAGGCGAGCGAGGCCCAGGTCCGGCAAGCGCAGAAGATGGAAGCCATCGGCCAACTCACCGGTGGTGTCGCGCACGACTTCAACAACATTCTGACCGTGATCACCGGAACCATCGAAATCCTCGGCGAGGCGGTCAAGGATCGTCCGCATCTCGGCCAGATCACCGATATGATTAGCGCCGCCGCAGCGAGGGGGGCCGACCTGACGCGGCATCTGCTGGCCTTCGCCCGTCGACAACCGCTGCAGCCGCGCAACACCGACGTCAACGTCCTGGTCATCGATGCAGTACGCTTGCTACGACCGACCCTCAGCGAGCAGATCGAAATCGAATCGATGCTGGTGCACGATTCCGCGCCGGCCCTGATTGATCCCAGCCAGCTCTCGACTGCGATCCTGAACCTTGCACTGAATGCGCGTGACGCCATGCCGAACGGCGGCAAGCTGACGCTCGAAACCAAGAATGTCGTGCTCGACGAGAACTACGCCAGCATGAACAGCGAGGTTAATCCGGGCAACTACGTCATGATCGCGGTGAGCGACACAGGGGCGGGAATTCCCGGCAGCCTGCTCGACAAAGTGTTTGAACCATTCTTCACCACCAAGGAGGTCGGGAAGGGATCGGGGCTCGGTCTCAGCATGGTCTACGGCTTCGTCAAACAGTCGAACGGACATATCAAGATCTACAGCGAAGAGGGCCACGGCACCACCGTGAAGCTTTACCTTCCGCAGGCGGCAGGTATTACGGACGCGCTGGCCGCCGAGACCGGCATCCCGGGGGTCGAGCACGGCGACGAATCCATCCTGATTGTCGAGGACGACGCGCTGGTGCGCGAATACGTCGTGGCGCAGATCAGCCGTTTCGGATACCATACACAGGCCGCCGGCAATGGCGCCGAGGCGCTGGCAATCATTGATCATCCCGGACGCATCGATCTGTTGTTCACCGACGTGATAATTCCCGGGGGACTGAACGGCCGTCAGCTCGCGACCGAGGCGTTGAAACGCCGTCCTGGACTAAAGGTGCTTTATACGTCCGGTTACACCGAGAACGCCATCGTCCACCATGGCCGGCTCGATGCCGGCGTGCTGCTACTGCCGAAGCCTTACCTCAGCTCCGATCTCGCGCGGATGATTCGAACCGCGCTGGCATCGTGAATTCCCTGGGATGGGGAGGCGATCCTTGGATCCAGGGGGCGGCGTCGCGCGGCCGGCACCGGACCGGCATTGGCCGATGAGGTTGGCCGGCTTTGGCGCAATCACATCGCTCTGACCGTCGACCGGTGAGGCCCGGTTTACCCTATGAGCGGACTTCTCAGCAAAGACGGGTATAGCCACAACCGGATGTCATGGCCCTGTGGCACGAGGCGTGCAGTCTATGCAGTGCTGGGAATTTTAGTGTCCCAGTTCAGGAATAAGCGCCGCCGGGCGATACATTTTGATCCCGGCGGCGTGTCTTTTTGATACTGGCGCCGGCCAGGCCGCCAGCCACGGCCGTCGACCGCGCGAGATGGATGATCATCTCTGCGTTCGTAGCTTGCTGTGGTTAATGATGGGATATCTGAGGCTGCCGTTCCTTAGCCTCGTAGTATTCGGCCGAGAACTGAATTGACCATCGCGAGAAGAACGAACGCAACTTCTGCGTGGGCTTTTCCACGCCGAACCGTTCGGCGACATGCACCCCGCGCAGCCACCTTACCGCCGATGTGAAGCCGGCAGTGCGCTCGAGCCTCTCAACCGCCGCGATGCCGGCGGTCTCTGCCTGCCGATAGCGAAAACCGATCTTCTTGATCACATACAGGCGCCTGATGGTTTCATAGCTCTTGAACACGCGCTGCACGAACGGATGTTTCCTGGCCTGTGGCCAGGCTGCCGGGTACACCGGCAGCACCAGCAGCTTGCTCTTGGCGATGACAGTTGCCAGCGGATGCAAGAGCTGCATCCAGGCCGGCCAGGACGCGACCTTGGCAAACAATACCGCGTGCATCGCCGTTGCAGCCCCGAAGGAGATCGGCAGCCAAAGCACCGCGCCCACGAGCACGAGCAACGCGGTGTTCGGCGTCAGGTGCCGGCATTTTCGGAACACCCATGCCATACCGCTTTCAAAGGCAAGGTACACAGCATGTTCGAACGTCCGATAGCTGATCTTCCGCCGCAGCCACGACCAGTTCCGGCGGATCGATATACCCCACTGTCGACGTTTCGTCTCGGAAACGGGCAGGAAGTGCAACGCGCCGTTTATGACAGTAACGATGACATTGCCGAGAACCCTGACAGCGAAGAGCGGAAGCCAGACAACCTGCATTGCCAATGGGAAGGCGTAGTCGAGCAGCCGCATCAAGATCGAAAGAATGAAACGCAGGATCTTGTTTGCGGCGAGCGCGACAGAAACAATTGGTATGATGATCACATCGTCGAGTGCACCGGAGAAGCGGCTTTCCTCGTTCCATGCCGGGTTATGATCATGGGTCACGGTGCAACGGCTCCGGGCCGAAGACAGGGGATCGTGCCGGCTCAGACTAGCACACTGCAAGGGCCAGCGGGTGGCCTCAGATGCGGGTCCGGGTCGTGGGAGCGATGGCCCTATGCCCGCTAAGGGTCAAAAGCGCCGATAGCCGGTGGGATGAAGCGAGCATTTCATGCCCATCGACGATCTCTGGCACCGTCGTCGCCGGCGGCGTGTTGAGGCTGCGCTGGCGTATTACGGTGAAGTATCAAGGGTGCACTGGTCCGGCGATGATCTCTTGAGCCGAACTTTGAGTGCACCGTCGCTGCAATGTGGGCGCGCTCATTCCCTGCGGTCATGCTCCGTGCTGCCGACGGCATGATCCGAAGGGAATATGCTTTCGTAGATCGCACGGGCTTCCCGGATCAAGCGGGCTCGCTCGAGTTCGGATTTCGGAACAAAACGGATGACTTCGCCCACGGGGCTCTCCAGGGTTGGAAAAACATTCCTCCAACAGTTGGTTCGGATATTCATGGTTGTAAGATCCACTCCGATCACAAGAACTTATTTCTCGATGGATATTGCGCTGTGAAAATCCCCTCTCTTTTCGGGGTCACTGGGGGAAAACTGTGAGTGCAGGTTCCTTTCCGATGCAGGCGGCGCGAGGCCGCAGGGCCCCGGGGGGCCGATGGGTTCCGGTCACCGTGTTCTTACGGGTCGCAATTGGCAAACAGCTTGCGACGGGTGTGTCAGCTGTTCGGCATCCATGCACATTGTGTGCCGAACCAGGCCATAGGGAGCATGCAAATGAACATACAAGCTCGTTTTGAGACAGCACGCGAAAGCGCAATACGAGAGGTCGCAGCAATCAGCAAGATGCTGGCGGATCTTGTTCGCACCGTTCAACTGATCGAATTCGAAATCGCAGCCGAGGAAGAGCGCGCCCGGGTTTCCGACCAGTCCGACGTCAAGTATCCGATACTGGCGAGGACGCTGATCGAGCGGCGCGACAATCTTAAGGTGACCATTGCCGCCCTTGAACAGCGTCACACCGAGCGAGCGCTGCACGAGCAGATGGCACCCGCGGCTTAACGGCACCGCCGCCGAGAGGCGCGGCGGCGGCGTCGTCCGATACGAAACCGCGGGTCGTAACGAAGGGAAGGCATCACGCGCTAGGAACGCGAGAAAACGCGCAAGCACTCTGACGTCGCTTCCGCAAGCTGCTCGACCAACGCGCCGGCAGTCGTGTCGCTGGCGAGTGCTGCGGATTGACCGGCAAATAAAGCGGTAAGCTCCCTGTCTCCCGTGCCCCCGAGCGGCGCGGTGAGACTGAGCTGGCCGGGAAATGCCACCGGCCTCAGCTCCGAGGCCACGAGGTCGTCGATCAATCCGTTTTTCACATAGCGCGCCGGCCGGCCGGTGATCACGTCGGTGACGACAGTACAGGCGTCGGTGGGCTCGCGCAGCGCCGCGCGATGGGCATCGAGCACGTTGGCCTCTTCGCAGCGCAGGAAGGCCGTGCCCAACTGTACGGCGCTCGCGCCAAGGACAAAGCTAGCGGCCACCGTTCGCCCATCGGCCACGCCCCCGGCGGCAATGACGGGAACCCTCACCGCATCCACCACTTGCGGCAACAGCGCGAACAGGCCTGGCTGCATGCTGATGTCGACACCGGTGAAGGTGCCGCGATGTCCGCCGGCTTCGGTACCCTGCGCGATGATGGCGTCGACACCGCGCTGCTCAAGCATCCGTGCCTCAGCCACGGTCGTGGCGCTGGATATGATGAAAATTCCGGCGTCCTTGATGGCGTTGATGACCTCCTGATCAGGCAGGCCAAAATGGAAGCTCACCATCTGTGGCTTGGCCCGCATCAGCATCGAAAGGTGTTCGTGGCTCACTTCACCCGCCGCACCTTTCGGCTCGGGCACCGCTCCGAGACCCTTTGCGTCGAAGTGCGCCTGCAGACGCGTCCGCATCGGCTCGCTGACGTCAGGGGTAATCCTGGGCGCCGGCCAGAGCGGATAGTTGACGTTGAGGCCGCCGCCGCTCAGCTGTTGGAAGCCGGCGATCCGCCGCTCTGCCTCCTCGGCTGAAAACCCCCACATGCCGAGGCCGCCCAGACCACCAGCATTGCTGACCGCCGCGGCAAGTGCAGGAGTACTGAGCGAGCCCATCGGCGCCTGAAGGATCGGCCACTTGAGATTGAGCCTGTCGGTGAACGCGTTTTGGGACCACATCAATCGTTTTCCCATTCGTTATAACTGTCGTAGGTGTTCTGTAATTGGCCGAAAGTCTCTCGCCATCCGATACGCGCCAGGTGCCATCGCTGCCGGCGGCACGCGCCGTTAGTCAACGTAGGCCTGGCACTCGATCTCGACCTTCATTCGTGGATCGACCAAGCCCTTCACCTCGACGAGCGTGGAGGCCGGCAGATTTTCGCCGAAATACGCGATGCGGCGCGGGTTGATTTTCGGTCGTTCCGTGATGTCGGTCATGAAAACCTGCACCTTGACGACATGCTCGGGCCCGGCGCCGGCCGCCTTCAGGCACTTGTCCATCACAGCGATGGCGATGTCGAATTGGGCAACAACGTCGGACGGTATGCTGCCGTCCTGCGCCTGGCCGACGACGCCAGCGACCCAGACATGGGGGCCTGCACGGGTCACGTGGCAATAGTGGCTGACCGGCTTTGGAATGTCGGGAACGATGATGCGCTGGATTTTTGGCATGCCTGGCTCGCGAGTTGGGATCGACGCCCGGAGGTTAGCTGCAATTGGCCGGGCCGGCCAGCACTGCCGCTCCCCGTGGTTTGGCGGCTGCAGGCCCTAGTCCAGCAGCGGCCCGATATGCTTTGATGCGCGGGAGCTGGAACTGAAACGCGTGGGTGTCCTCATGTACATAGTCATTCGAAAGTACACCAAGGTTCGCTCGGTTGCGGATGCTGCTCGCCGCGCCAAAAGCGGCGTCGGTCAGATGCTAAGGGAATCGCACGGATTCAGATCCTATTATGTACTGGATGGGGGCGACGGTGTCGGTGTCGCTGTCATGATGTTCGAGGACCGCGAAAGCGCCAATGCGGCGAATGAAAAGGTGCTGGAGTTTGTCCAGGCAAGCCTGCATGACCTGAATCTTGGAGATCCCGAAATCATCGCCGGGGAAGTTCTGGTGAATATAGAATCTGATGCGTAATTGCGCTTGGCGATGGCGCTATGATTTAACGAAAGCCTCTAAAGGTCGAACTCACAGAAATTCTAATCTAAACTGAGTTAGTCATAAAATATTCGTTTGCAACTGTTGAGAGTGCTGGTACGCTTTGCATTCGATCGTTGATGTCATGCTAAGAGTGTGACTTGCGGGTATTGGGGTTAGAACTTGAATGAGCATGCCGGGGTGTGGTGTCTAGGATAAGCAACTACCTGAACACCATAATGTTCGGTGCCCGCATCTCCTCCGACCCGGACGTCGTTTCGCAATGGGGCACCATTGCCGTCTCATACATATTGAATTTAATTCTGATCCTTGCTGTTGTCGTTCCCGTTTTCACAATCGCCGGGTACTATGAGCCGTTTGCGGCACCATTCGCCGATCCCGCACTGCGGATTGTACTAGCGACAGCGAATGTCTTGACATTTGCATTGACGTACGTTGCGTCGCTCAGTTGGCGCGCAAGCTTGAACGCCATCGAACGTCAGCGCGCCGCAAATCGTTCTAAGGCGGAATATATTATCCTGATCTCCCTCATCGCGGGGGCTTCGTTCGTCTTTCTGTCGGTTTTATTCTTGGTTCTCAATATTGCGGCCCTTATAGCAAGTGCGTGTATAAATTCTGCTTTGTTGCAGATGCTGATCTCTCGTCGAACCTTGAAATCCCCAAATCCGGAGTAAGAACATGAGCATCGATTTAATTGCGGCTGCCATGCAACTCAACCGAGGGTTTCATCAATTCGGTGAGAATATGTTTCCGAGTGGGAATGTCCCTGTTGCTATGGCCGAATTCTTCACGGCTTCTTCCTCGCTCTTGAATTTGGTGACACTCAGTGCTGCTGCCGGTTCGCAATGGGGCACCGGCGCGGCGATGCTGGCTCAAGTGCAGCCGCTGACCCAGACGTTGTCCGGAATTAGCTTATTCGGCAATGGCCTCGCGGATGTCTTCAGGCTCGCGTCGGCGATCGATAGTGGCAACCAGGAGGCAATTGACGCGGCGGCCTTGACGTTAATGCTTTCAGTAACTGGCTCACTGCTAGCCACTGCTTATGTGATGGCTTACGGCGCGGGCACGATGGCCTTAATGGGTCCTGCCGGGTTGGGCTATTTGGCTGGTGGATTGTTGGCCGGGGTCCTTCTCAAGATTGTCAAAGACCCCCTTGTGATTGATCTCGATGGTGACGGGATTGAGCTTTCGTCACTATCGAACTCGACCGTTCATTTTGACTATGCAGGTGACGGTTACGCCGAGCAGACCGGTTGGGTATCTGCCAACGATGGAATGCTGGCCATTGATGATAATGGAAACGGCCTTATCGACAGTGGGCTTGAGTTGTTTGGATCGTCAACCCAGGATGGATTTGCCGTACTGGAGAAGCTTGACAGCAATGGCGATGGCTCAATTAACGCGCAAGATGCTGATTTTAGCAAACTTAAGGTGTGGCAAGATGCCAACCAAAACGGTGTTACAGACGCTGGTGAGCTAAAAACACTCAGTGAACTAGGGATCGTTTCGTTTTCCCTTGACCGTAACTTTGTGGGAAGCGTCGATCAGGGAAATGTTGTTGGCTATGAGGCCGTGTTTGCTCGGGCTGACGGAACAACTGGGGCGACCCAAACCATCTACTTTCAAACAGATCCCCGACAATCATTGTCTGACAATACACCGGAATTTACACCGGCTAACGGCGTAGAGTTACTGCCTGAGCTTTCGGGTTCCGGTCTGATAGACAGTATTTCGTATAAAGCAACTATTGACGCGGATTTCCGTGCGGCGTGGACCGCGTTGACGGATAACGCGGGGGAAATGAGCGTCTCTGAGCTGCGCGCGTCGTTTCAAGCGCTTCTATTGCGATGGGCAAATGTCGATACGGTCGACGTCGCGAGTAGGGGCCAGTTCGTTAATGCCCAGCATCTTGCATTCCTGGAAAAATTCTTAGGGGATACCTATCGTGAGATTCAGCGTGGCGAAGAACTTCGCACATATCCGAGTACAGCGCAGTTAGGGCTTTCCGTTGAGACGGCGTTCCAACAAATCGTGGGCGCGCTGGAGTTGGGATTCCTAGCGCAAGTCGGTCATAGCGTCGTCGCCCGGGGTCAAGACCTCGATGTAGCAATTACAAATCCATACTATTTCTACAGCCTTTTGGACCTCGCGGCGCACGAACAAGGCGATGAGGTTCCGGATACGCCCGCCAATATTGGCGACGTTGTCGATATTCTCATTGCCACATCACTTGTGCAGCCGGGCAAAGAGATGGATTTTCTTGTTAAAGCACTTACCGGATTGGATGGGATCGTTTCGACTGTTTTCGGAGGTGATCGCGCCGCGTATGCCACGGTCGTGACGCCGCACCTCAACGTCATACCTGACGAAATTGCGCTAGAGATAGCTACCCACATCATCGCTGGTACCGCAAATGTCGGAACCACAATATCTGAAGGTATAATCGGTACTTCCAACGCTGATGTCGTCATCGCTGGAGGTGGTGGCGACGTCGTCAACGGCGGTTCAGGAAGCGACATTTACGTCTACGAAAAGCATGACGGCGATCTCTGGGTTAAGGATGACAGCGTAGCGCTTGCTGATAGCGACACGCTCGTTCTCACCGATCTGAATTCATCCGATCTGAGCTTCGTTCGCATTGGCAGCGACCTGCTCATCAAGGTCGCCGAGACTGGGAAGTCGGTGGCGATCGAAGGCTTCTTCGCTGGCAACGGCATTGAGGTACTGCGTTTCGCGGACGGTACCGAGTGGAATCGTACGCAGATCAAAGACGCCAGCGTTTACCAAGGA
Source organism: Bradyrhizobium sp. AUGA SZCCT0160 (assembly GCF_018130105.1). Classification (NCBI taxonomy): domain Bacteria; kingdom Pseudomonadati; phylum Pseudomonadota; class Alphaproteobacteria; order Hyphomicrobiales; family Nitrobacteraceae; genus Bradyrhizobium; species Bradyrhizobium sp. AUGA SZCCT0160. The sequence continues at coordinate 92,779 of NZ_JAFCMD010000008.1, read as the reverse complement.
GACGGCCACGGCAACGTGATCATCGACTCGGCCTCCGACGATGTCATCCATGGCGGCCAAGGTGACGATGTCATCCAGCTTAGCGCCGGCAATGACACGATCTTTTATGGAAAAGGCGATGGCTACGACATTGTAAGTGATCTATCGAATTCACCGACCGAACATGGCAGACTCGTCCTCACTGATCTGAACGCCAGCGATATCGAGCTTTCGCGCGCGGGAAGCCATCTTTTCGTGACGGTGAAGTCTACCGGCGAGTATGTCGATTTCACCAATTTCTTCTATAGCGGCGATTGGAACATCGACGAGATCAAGTTCGCGAACGGCGAATCCTGGAACAGGACGCAGATACAAAATAATGTCTGGTATCGCGGGACTGATCGCGGCGACAGCATTTTTGGCTCCGATCTGGGCGAGACTATCCAGGGAGGCAAAGGCGACGACATTCTGGACGGGTGGAAGGGGAGCGACACCTATATCTGGAGCAAAGGTGACGGCAACGACCAGATTACGGATGCCAATTTCAATGATGGTGACGTCGACACGCTTTGGCTGAAGAATGTGTCCGCTAACGATGTTGCCTATTCCTATCACGGCAGCACGCTGCTGCTGACGATCAAGTCGACCGGCGAAATCTTGACCGTGCCGCAGTTCTTCGCGGGCGTCACCGATCTATTGACCGGGGCAGGCGACGACCAATTCGGTATTGACGTCATCAGGTTCGAGAACGGCACGACCGTCGACCGACTGCAGATCATGCATAACGCGGGCGTGGACTATCTCGGCTGGAAGCCGGTCGTCTCTACGTTCATCGATGGCGGCTTGATCATCTGGCAGGTCTTTGTCGATGAGTTTGGGCATGCAGGCAACATTGTCAGTCACTTTGTGAATGACATAAACGACATCTGGAACGCTGGAAGTTACGGTGGTCTTGGCGGCATCCTGGGGGGAGGCGGGGCAAATGTTCCGGGTCCTTTTCATGGGGCCGGCAAGAACATACTCAATGGCCACATCGGGAATGACATTCTGGCGGGAGGAGATGCCCAGGACGTCCTGGTGGGCGCCGATGGAGACGACATCCTCTTTGGCGATTACGTCGATGAGAATGTCGGCTACGGCAATGACATCATCGATGGCGGACCTGGGAACGACGTGCTCTATGGCGGTCGTGGAATGGACCTGATCTCCGGCGGCTATGGAAATGACTATATCTCGGGCGGGGATGGCAAGGACTACATTTCCGGTTCGTCAGGAAACGATACCTTCGTCGGCGGTAAAGGGGACGATGTTCTCACGAGTGATGTGAGCGGAAACGACGTCTTCATCTACTCCAAGGGGGACGGTAATGATATTATCAACGAACCCGGAAGCGTGGATGCACAGCTTGATCAGGATACGCTCGTCCTGACGGATATTGATTCCAGCGGTGTTGAGTTGTCGCGGTCGGGTGATAATCTCCTCATCCTGGTTAAATCCACGGGCGATATCATCACCGTCCTTTCCCATTTCTCGAGTCGTGGATCCAACAACAACGTCTCCGGTGGCGGCCTTGAGATCATCCGCTTCGCCAACGGCGAGTGGGACCGGCAGCGGATTCAGGAGGCTGCCTGGATACGCGGCGCCGATGGCAGGGACATTCTCGGCGATACATCGTCGGATACACCCAACAGCACCTTTGATGGCGGCAAGGGAAACGACGTCATCTTTGCAGGCCAGGGCAACACCACTTTCGTTTACGCCAGTGGGGACGGTAACGACGTCATCAACGACAGCTCGTCGCATACCTTCGCTCCGAACGCCATTGATACGCTGGCGTTCTCCGACCTGAACGCCGAAGATGTGGAACTGAGCCGCTCGGGCGACGATCTACTGATCAAAGTGTTGGCGACCGGCGACATTATCACCGTCAACTCGCAACTCTCGGGAAGCCTCACCCAACCTGACACCGGCATTGAGGTCATCAAGTTTGCAAATGGCGAAGAATGGGGCCGTCTCCAGATCCAGCAGAGCGCATGGTACCGCGGGACTGACGGGCGCGACCAGCTGACGCTTGATTATATGAACGATACCGTCGAGGGCGGCAAAGGCGACGATATCATCCTCTCGGGTTACTTCAGCGCGAGCGGCAACGATACCTTCGTGTATGCGAAAGGCGACGGCAACGATGTCATTCGCGAGGAGACCCGGAGTTACTACGAAGCTGCCGAGATCGATGTTCTCAAGTTCAGGGATGTCGATAGCTCAGATGTCCAACTCACCCGCTCGGGCGACGATCTCCTGATAAAGATCATCTCGACCAACGAGACGATCACGATTCTGAAGCAGTTCGTGGAATCGCAGAATGCTCCAGGCGCTGGACTGGAGTACATTCAGTTTGCCAACGGCGACCGATGGGGTCGCGAGACGATCTTCGGCATTGCCACGAGTTCATCCCCGTTCATGGCGGGTACCAGCGGCAACGACACGCTTGTTGGCTCTTCGGTCGCTCAAAACTTCTATGGCGAGGCGGGTAACGATACGCTCGACGGGCAGGGCGGCAGCGACCTGCTTTACGGCGGACTGGGCGACGATAAGCTCATGATCAGCGTCAGCACGCCGGGCGACCTCGTTACCGCGGATGGTGGAGTCGGGACGGATACACTGGATCTGTCCGGTTTTGGGGCGGGCGTGTGGGTCGACCTGGTCACAAACGGTGCCGAGGCAAGGACCACCGATCAAGTCGATCTGGCCAGCGGGACCTGGCGGGATATCGCCGATGTCGCCCGGGTGGAAAACATCGCTGGCACCGCGTTCTCAGACCAGATTTCGGGCGACGCCGGAAACAACATTCTCATTGGTGGCGCCGGAGACGACATTCTGGATGCCCGTTCCGGTGACGACATCCTCCTTGGCGGTGCGGGCAACGATAATCTGACGGGTGGGATGGGGAACGACCAGCTGGATGGCGGGGATGGCACCGACGTGCTCAACGGCGGCATCGGGACCGATACGTTGATCGGCGGGGCCGGGAACGACGCGCTGACCGGTGGAACCGCATCAGACATTTTTGTCGTCAACGCGGGTGCAGGATCTGACACCATCACAGATTTCGCGGCAGGCAGCGACATTGATCACGATGTCATTAAGTTCGACCGCTCCCATTTCAGTGACTATGCCTCGCTTCTGGCTGCAGCCACCCAGGTCGGATCGGATGTCGTCATTTCGCTGGCCGGTGGCGATAGTCTCACCCTTCAAAATGTCGATCTGTCCTCATTGACGGCCGACAATTTTGAATTCCGCCGCCTGGACAACACGGCTCCCACCGCTATTTCCGTCACTGGTGGGGCGGTCATCGAAGGTGCGGCCGGCGGTACTGTCGTGGCCAGCTTGGCTGCCATCGATACCGGCGATATGGGAGCGCACACCTTCAGCATAGTCGGAAGCGATAGCCTCTTCGAGATCATCGGTAACGAAATCCGCGTGAAGGACGGCGCCATTGTCGACTTCGAGGCGGCTGCCCAGCATCAGCTCAGCGTGAAGGCCGTCGACGATGACGGTTTGTCGGTCACGTCCACGATCACCGTGAACATTACCGATCAGATTGAAACCCTGACGGGTACGGCGGGTAGCGACGTTCTGACCGGAGGGGGCGGCTCCGATGTCCTCATCGGCGGCGCGGGCAACGATCGCCTCGTGGGCGCCGGCGGCTCCGACGAGTATCAGTACAACCAGGGTGACGGGCACGACCGGATTGTGGATGCCGGGAGTGCGTCGAATGCCGATCGGCTGGTCCTTGGAGCCGGCATCGATCCTTCAAGCGTCACTGTCGGACGTTCGTCCTTGGCCAGTTCCGACGTGGTGTTGTTGCTCGCGACCGGTGAAACCATTGTCTTGCAGGACCAGCTGTCTGGTTCGACGGGCGCCGGGCTTGAGGAGATCAGGTTTGCCGACAACACCATCTGGACCCGATCGGAGATTCTGAGCCGCCTCGATGCCCATCTGGTCATTGGCAGCAACGGAACCGAAGCGCTGACCGGAAGCGGAAGCGCCGACGTGTTTGTCGCCGGCACGGGCAACGAGACGCTAACCGGTTACGCTGGTTCCGACACCTATCGCGTGGGACAGGATGCCGGCAACGACATCATTGTCGAAGGAAGCGAGGCGGGCACGGATCGGATCGAGCTTGTCGGACTCACCAGCGGCGATGTTCAATTTACACGGAGCAATGCCGATCTGGTCATCAAAATTACCGCGACAGGCCGCACCATCACGGTGGTCAGTCAGTTCGGCCTGACCTCCGCTGGCATTGAGCAAATTGCGTTTGCCGATGCGACCGTCTGGGACCGGACGCAAATTGCGAATAATTCGTCGACACAAGGGACAACTGGCGCCGACACGGTTGTCGGTACGCCAGGGGATGATGTTCTTCAGCCCGGGTTGGGAAGTGACCTGATTCAGGCCGGCGCGGGCAGCGATACCATCATCTATGCTCTCGGCGACGGTAGCGACACAATCAACGATGGTGCTAATTCAGCACAGCAGATTGATTCCCTGCGCTTCGTCGACCTGAACATCGCGGATGTGTCGTTCGTGCGACAGGGGAATAACCTTGTCATCAATGTCCTGAGTTCGGGCGATGCCATCACGGTACAGCAGCAATTCACATCCCCGACGGATTTCTGGGGATTGGAGCAGGTTCAATTTGCCGACGGAACGGTCTGGAACAAAGCCGCAATAACCGCGGCGGCTTTGATACGTGGCACGAGTGGCGCCGAGACGTTGAACGGAACGTCGGAGGCCGATGTGCTCGACGGATTGGGCGGCAACGACGATCTGCGTGGCGGCAACGGCGGCGATACGTACCTCTACCGTGTCGGATCCGGCAACGACTGGCTCTATGAGAACGGTAGCGACACCGGAACAGATACCGTCAAGCTGGAAGGTTTGACGAGTGCGGACGTCGAACTTAGCCGCACCGGCGTCGATTTGACCATCCGTATTCTGTCGTCGGGCGAGACCCTCAAGGTCGATGATCAGTTCAACGGTAGCTACGGCATCGAGCAGATTATCTTCGCGGATGGGATCACCTGGGACCGTACCCAGATAACCGATAACGCATGGTTTCGTGGCTCGTCGAACGGAGAGACGCTCAATGGCAGCACGGGTGCTGACACGCTCGATGGCAAGGCCGGCAACGACTACCTGATCGGCGGTGACGGCGGCGATACCTACATTTTCGCCACGGGTTATGGCAACGACACCGTTACCGAGTATGACATCGGCACCGGTACCGACCAGATCAGGCTCGTTGGGCTCAACCCGGCGAATGTCACATTCGGTCGCAGCGGCAATAATCTTCTCATTCAGATCAGTGCGTCTGGCGAGACGCTGAAGGTTGAAAATCAATTCAACGGATCCAATGGCATCGAGCAGGTCGCGTTCGCAGATGGATCTACGTGGGACCGCGCGCAAATTGCCGATGCTGCTTGGTTTCGCGGAACATCCGGTAACGACTCGATTTCTGGTATGTCATCGAACGATGTGTTGTTCGGCGATCTAGGGAACGACTATCTTCGAGGCAACAATGGCGCCGACACCTATGTTTATGTGTCAGGCCACGGCAACGATGAAGTGGATGATGAATCGGGCTCTGTCACGGATATCGACGTACTCAAGTTCACCGATTTAAACGCGGGTGATATCACACTGGACCACGTGGGCAATAACCTCGTCGTCGGAATAATTTCGACCGGCGCAACTATCAAAATCGACTATCAATTCTATTCGCTGACCAGTAACTGGGGCATCGAAAAATTTCAGTTTGCCAATGGAGATAGTTGGGATCTAGCCACCATCAATGCCCATGCCTGGATTCGAGGTACCACTGGAAATGATACAATTGCAGGGTCTTCCTGGAACGACACGTTCTTGGGCGGGCTCGGAAACGATCGTTTCAACAGCGGGGCTGGAAGTGACACTTACATTTATGCGCTTGGAGACGGCAACGATTACATCAATGATGACTCCGGATCGACCGCGGATATTGACGTCCTGCATTTGACGGACCTAAACGCCACCGACCTGACGTTCAGCAGAGTCGGCGTCAATCTCGTCGCCACGGTGAACTCAAACGGTCAGACGATCACATTCGATGAACAGTTCTATTCGCAGACTGCAAACTGGGGAATCGAGAAGATTGAATTTGCAAACGGCGTCACTTGGGATCTGGCCACCATCAATGCCCATGCCTGGATTCGAGGCACAACCGGCAACGATACAATTGCCGGATTCACCTGGAGCGATACGTTCCTGGGCGGGCTCGGAAACGATCGTTTCAACAGCGGGCCAGGAAGTGACACTTATATCTATGCGCTCGGAGACGGTGACGACTACATCAACGATGAATCCGGATCGACGACGGATATCGATGTTCTTCGTTTGATCGACCTGAATGCCAGCGATCTCACATTTAGCCGCACAGGCGTGCATCTGGTCGCCACGGTCAACTCGAACGGTCAGACGATTACGTTCGATGAGCAGTTCTATTCCCAAACAGCAAACTGGGGAATTGAGAAGATCGAATTCGCAGATGGTTCCAATTGGGATCTCGCCACGATCAATGCCCAGGCTTGGATTCGAGGCACCACCGGTAATGATACAATTGCCGGATCTACCTGGAACGACAAGTTCTCGGGTGGGCTGGGCAATGATCGCTTCAACAGCGGGGCAGGTAGTGACACCTATATTTATGCGCTTGGGGACGGGAACGATTACATCGACGATGAATCCGGTTCGACCACGGACGTGGATGTTCTGCGCTTGACTGACTTGAACGCCAGCGACCTGACGTTTAGCCGGGTTGGCGTGCATCTGGTCGCTACCGTCAACTCGAATGGTCAGACGATTACGTTCGATGCGCAGTTCTATTCACAAACGGCAAATTGGGGCCTTGAGAAGATCGAATTTGCGGACGGGTCATCCTGGAATCTGCAGACGATCAATGCCAATGCCTGGTACCGGGGAACGTCAGGAAATGACACGATTTCGGGATCAGCCTGGAATGACACCATTGCGGGCGGGGCCGGCAACGACGTTCTGTCCGGTGGGGCTGGAAGTGACACGTTTGTTTTCCGGGCCGGTCTTGGTCAAGACACGGTAACCGGCTTTACGCCGGGACAGGACGTTCTTGATATCGGAGATGGGATTTTTGCGGATGCCACGGCGGCGCTTGCTGCTGCAACCGCTTCAGGCAACAACACACTGATCACGATCGACGCCAATAACAGCATCCTGCTTCAAAACGTGGCTCTCGCAAGCCTTCACACCAGCGATTTACTTATCGTGTAGGGAAACCGTCTGCGTCGGGTCGTCCTAATCCGCCGACGCGCCGATCAATGCCCGACGATCTCCGGCAGCCGTGTCGCCGGCGGTGTGTTGCGGCTGCGCTGGGTGCGGACGATGCCGTCGATGATGGTCATGCCGATGCCGGGCAGGTCGCCGAGCTGCACGCTGTGCAGCAGGCTCTTTCCCGGTGAGTGCTGCGCCATGTCCATGATGACGAAGTCGGCGGAGCGGCCGACCTCGATCAGGCCGCAGTCGAGCGCGCGCATGCGGGCGGTGTTGCCGGTGGCGAGGCAGAAGGCGATTTCGGCCGGCAGTTCGCCGAGCGATGACAATAGCGACACCATGCGCAAAATGCCGAGCGGCTGCACGCCGGAGCCGGCCGGCGCGTCGGTGCCGAGGATGACGCGGTGCAGGTCGCCCATCTCGCGCGCGGTGCGCAGCGTGAACAGCGCCGAGCGTTCGTTGCCGTTGTGAACCAGCTCCAGGCCGCGCTTGCAGCCCTCGCAGATGCAGCGGATCTGGTCGTCGGGTAGCGCCGTGTGGCCGCCATTGATGTGGCCGACCACATCGGTGTCGGCTTCCAGCACCACGTCCTTGTCGATCAGGCCGGAGCCTGGGATCGAAGGCCCGCCGGTGTGGATCGTGCTCTGGATGCCGTATTTGCGCGCCCATCCCACCATCTTGCGCGCGGTCGGGCCGTCCTTGACGCCGCCGAGGCCGACCTCGCCGAGCAGCTTGACGCCGGCCGCGGCGAGCTCCTTGAAATCGTCCTCGACCATTTCGTTTTCGATCACGGGCGCGCCGGCATGGATCTTCACGCCGCCGGGCCGCAGCGTCCAGAACGCGCGCTGCGCGAAAATCGCCATCGCCTTGACGCCGACGACGTCGCGGGGCCGGCCGGGCATGTGCACTTCACCGGCTGATATCATCGTGGTGACGCCGCCGTGCAGGTAGCTGTCGATCCAGCCCATCTGGTTCTGCCGCGGCGTCCAGTCGCCGGCGACGGGATGGACGTGGCTGTCGATCAGGCCGGGCGCGACGGTGGTGCCGTTGGCGTTGACGACAGTCGTGGCGCCTTCGGTGTCGACCTCCTTGAGGCGGCCGATCGCGGCGATCTTGCCGTTCTCGGCCACGATGGTGTCGGCATCCAGGATCGGCTTTTCCAGCATCCCCGACAGCAGCAGCCCGATATTGCGGATCACCAACTTGCTCGGGCTGCTTGCCTGGGGTGCATCGTGCGCCATGGATTCTTCCTTGTTGTTCAATGCCTTCAGGGCGTTGCCGGCCATCTTGCCCGCGGCTTGACGGCGGGATCAAGAAGGATTATTCATTCGTACACGAATGATCGTATACGAATGATTTTGCCGACGCAATCTGCCTCCAATCGGATCGAAAGATGAGCAATTTCAATCAGGAAAGCGTTCTCAGCGTCCATCACTGGACCGACACCCTGTTCAGCTTCACCACCACGCGCGACCCCTCGTTCCGTTTTCGCAACGGCGAGTTCACCATGATCGGGCTGAAGGTCGGCGAGAAGCCGCTGCTGCGCGCCTACAGCGTCGCCAGCGCGAATTATGAAGACCGGCTCGAATTCTTCTCGATCAAGGTGCCGGACGGGCCGCTGACTTCGCGCCTCCAGCATCTGAAGGAAGGCGATGAGATCATCGTCAGCCGCAAGGCCACCGGCACGCTGGTCATCGACAATCTGCAGGACGGCCGCAACCTGTATCTGATCGGCACCGGCACCGGGCTCGCCCCGTTCCTCAGCGTGATCAAGGATCCCGAGACCTATGAGCGGTTCGAGAAGGTGGTGCTGCTGCACGGCTGCCGCCGCGTCGCGGAACTGGCCTATGGCGAGATGATCACCAAGGAACTGCCGAACGACGAATTGATCGGCGAACTCGTGCGCAACCAGCTGATTTATTATCCGACGGTGACGCGCGATCCCTTCCACAACCGCGGCCGCATCACCGATCTAATCAATTCAGGAAAGCTGTTCGCAGATATCGGGCTCGCGTCGCTCGAGCCTGCGCATGACCGCGTCATGATCTGCGGCAGCCCGGCGCTGGTGGCGGATACGCGCACGCTGCTGGGGGCTAAGGGCTTCGTCGAAGGCAATCACGGCGAGCCGGCGCAGTTCGTGGTCGAGAAAGCGTTCGCGGAGCGGTAACTAAGGCCGCACCGCCGGCGCTTCCAGCGGCATGCCCTTGGCGCGCGACATCAGGTAAAGCTCCAGCTCGACTAGTTCAGGCGCGCCGTAATCATAGGCCTGCGCGCGGATGCCCGTCATGCAGGCGCGTAGCCGGCGCTGCAGCGATCCCAGCGATTGCCACTCCAGCCGGTAAAGCGGGTAACCCGTCGGGTGTCCTTGCGTGATCGCCGATCCCGCCAGGCGCTTTTCCCAATTCTCATCGTGGCAATTGGTGCAGCCGAGATTGAGCTGGCCCTGTCGCTGCATGAACAGTTCACGGCCCCTGGCGACGAACGGCGCCAGCTGCGGATCGCTGCCGGGCTCGATTGCGACGCCGCGCGATTGCTGCGCGACAAAAGCGGTCAGCGCCAGCAATTCGCGACTCTCGAAAGCAAGCGGCGTCGCCTGCTGACGATTGACGCGGCACAGATTGATGCGCTGTTCGAGGTCGACGGGACGGCCGAGCGCCTTGTCGAAAGCGGGATAATGCGCCGCGACGCCCTTCATGCTGACGCGAGCGTCGTTGTGACAATCGCTACAGGCCTTGTTCGCGGTGCCCAGCTTGCGCGCCCATAATTTCTCGCCGTCGAGCACCCACAGCATGCCAGGATTGGCGGTGTCGTCGTCCTGCATCGTCCTTGTGTCCGGCGCCATGAAGCTATAGCCGGAGCGGCGTTCTGCTTGCGGGATTTCAGCGCCGGCGGCGTCCACCACGAACAGAGCAGACAGAACGATGAGGCCGGCCAACCTCATTCGACTGTTATCGAGGCCGACGCGGTTTCGGAAAAGCCGTTATCGCCGATCCATTCGAACTCGAACTTGCCGCTCGCGGTCGCCGTGGTGAAGAAGGTGATGAAAGGGTTGGCGGCGATCGCAGGAAACAGATCGGCACGAAAGATCTCGGTGCCGTTATAGCGGCAGGCAAAGCTCGTGATGATGTCGCGCGGCACCACCTCGCCGGTGGCGGTGTGCCGATAGCCGGTTTCCATGATGTGCGACATCAGCGTCTTGATCTCGATGATGTCGCCGCGTTTGGCCTTGGCGGGAACGTTGATCAGCGCGGAGGTCATCAGATCACCTCATCGGTGCAGGCCGCCAGCGTCACCACGACGTCGACGCTGGCCGACCAGAACGAGCCGTCGGACAACCGCGCGATGGCGACGATCTTCTGGCTGTCGGCGAGGCGAATCCGCGTGGACACCTGCGCGCGGCCGCAATGCGGGCCGAGATGGAAATTGCCGATATTGGGCTGCGGGTTCTTCTCGTTGAAGATGTGGATGCTGCGGACGTGATCCTCCGGCGCCATCGGGCTTGCGACGTTGACGGTCAGCGGCACCGTGTTGCCGTTCTCGACCAGCGGCGGCACGTCGAGCTTGACCTTGCCGGTGCGCACTTGCGCGCCATTGGTGACGCTACGAATCGCGGATGCGAGTTCGGCGGGTGTCGCTTCGCCCGGTCGCACCGTGACGATCGGGACGGCGCCGAGCACGGCCACGCCGCCGGCGAGGCCGAGGAACTGGCGACGTGTGGAATCCTTGTGTTGCATCGTCACTTCCTATTCGCGCAGTGTCACCAGATAAGCCACGATATCTTCGATCTGTTCCGCCGACAGGATCGGCTTGCCGCGCCATGCCGGACCAACACGATGCAGGCCGTCCACGCGATAATAGGACGGCATGATCGTCGCTTCATTGAGGCGGCTCGCGTCCACCAGCCGCAGCCGTAGCTGGCCCTCCGACCAGCGGCTACCGGAACCGGCGAGGTTGGGCGCCAGATCGCCCTGAAATTTCTCTTCCGGAAACGGTCCGTTGTGGCAGAGGATGCAGGTGCTTTGGCGGTTGAGGAGTGTCATCCGCCCGCGCACGGGATCGCCGGGCGCGCCGGTCAGCGACATCGCAATGGCATCGCCGGTCACGGCATAGCCTCGCAGCTCTTGCGCGGCAGCGAGGCCGGGCAAAGCGAGCAGTGCGCCCGCAAGGATCGGACCCGACATGTAAAGCTTAGCCAAAGACTTCCGCCGTGATGGTCGCGAACCAGGATTGCGCATAGTCGGCCTCGCGCGCGCGGAAGTCGCGCGGCACATCCGCCGGGCTGACGCCGCCGGCGCCTTCGACGTCGGCGAACAGCCCGTTTTTCGGCTGGTAGACGCCGGCGACCGAGAAGCCGTAGCCGGGGGCCGCCAGGCTGTAGCAGGTATTGATCAGCTTCGGCGCCTCGGGCGCTCGGCCCGCGATCAGCGTGGCCACCGCGCTCGCGCAAGCCTTGGCCTGGGAATTCGCGGAGAACGCGGATTTCGGCATCGAGCCGGCAATACAGGCATCGCCGATGACGTGGATGTTCGGCGCCGATTTGGATTCGAAGGTGAGGGGATCGATCGCGCACCAGCCGGTATTGTCGGTCGCGCCTGCGATGGTGGCGATGCGGCCGGCGCGCTGCGGCGGAATCACGTTCGCCACCTGCGCGGTGTGGTTGCCGAAATCGGTAATCAGCGTGTTGGTCGCCGGGTCGACAGAGTTCACCTTGCCGCCCTGTGACAGCGACACCCATTCGATCATTCCCGGATAAAGTTCCTTCCAGGCGTTCTGGAAAAGCCGCTGCTTGGAGAAGGTGTCCTTGGCATCGAGGATGATCAGCTTCGAACGTGGCTTCTTGGTTTTCAGATAATGTGCGATCAGGCAGGCGCGTTCGTAAGGTCCCGGCGGGCAGCGGAACGGATTGGCAGGCGCGGCGATAACGACAAGGCCGCCATCGTCCATGGCTTCGAGTTGCTTGCGCAGCAGCAGCGTCTGCTCGCCGGCTTTCCAGGCGTGCGGCATCTTTGCAGCGGCAGCTTCGTCGTAGCCGGGCAGCGCTTCGAAACGCAGATCGACGCCGGGAGACAGCACCAGCCGGTCGTAGGCCAGCGACGTGCCGTCGGCGAGCCCGACGGTCCGCGCCTTGGCATCGACCGCCGTTGCCGCCTGTGCCACCACGGTGACGCCGCCGGCGGCGATCTTGTCATAGCCGAATTGCTGTTCCTCGAGCGAACGCAGTCCCGCGATGACGTTGTTGCTGAACGGGCAGGCGGTGAAGGTCCGGTTCGGCTCGACCAGCGTGACCTGCAGTTTCGGCTCGATCTGTTTCAATGCGCGGGCGCAACTGGCGCCGCCGAAGCCGCCACCGATCACGACGACGCGCGCCGCGGCTTGCGCGAATGCGGGCAGTGGAAACGCCAGCGCCGTCACGGCGGCAGCACCGGCACCAACGAATTCCCGCCGGCTCATGCGATGGTTGATGCCCATGGCTTGCGGCCCCCTTACTTCTGTGCTGCGAGCCACGCCGCAATCGCGCGCAACTCGTCGTCGGAGAAGCCTTTGGCGATGCGGGTCATCACCGTGCCGGGAAGCGAACCGTCGCGGAATCCCGTCATCGCGGTCATGATATCGCCGGCGTCACGGCCGTACAGCCGCGAAATCGGCGAGGCCGCCACGGCTCCTGCGGCGTGACAGCCGGAACAGGCCGCTGCACCAGGCGGAGGGATGGAAGCCGCCAGCAGCGGCGAACTCCACGCCACGGCCGTTGCAATTCCGATGGCAACGCAAAACGTTCTCATCCGCGGATATCCCCGAAGTTGGGGGCGGCGGCCGGTGAAGGCCGCCGCCCGCGTTGTCAAGCGAAGCTGATATCCTGGTCCTTCAGCGGCACCGAGCGGATGCGTTTTCCCGTTGCCGCGAAATACGCATTGAGCACGGCGGGCGCCGCGACGCAGATCGTCGGTTCGCCGACGCCGCCCCAGAAGCCGCCGCTCGGCACGATGACCGACTCCACCTTCGGCATCTCCGCGATCCGCATCGAATTGTAGGTGTCGAAGTTGGACTGCTCGATGCGGCCGTCCTTGACGGTGCAATTGCCGTAGAACAGTGCGGACAGGCCATAAACGAACGAGCCTGCAATCTGGCGCTCGATCTGCGCCGGATTGACGACGTGGCCAGGGTCGGTGGAAGCGATGATACGGTGTACCTTGATCTTGTTGCCGTCCGTCACCGAGATTTCGGCAGCACCCGCGACGTAGCTGCCGTAGCCCATGTGCTGGCAGATGCCGCGGTAGACGCCCTTTGGCGGCGGCTTGTCCCAGCCGACTTTTTCCGCCACCGCATTCAGCACCGCGAGGTGCTTGGGATGCTTCGACATCAACTTACGCCGGAACTCGACCGGATCCTGGCCGACCGAATGCGCCAGCTCGTCGATGAAACACTCGAGATAGATCGCGTTCTGATTGACGTTGACGCCGCGCCAGAAGCCCGGCGGGACGTGGGGGTTGCGCATCGAATGCTCGACCAGCAGGTTCGGAAAACTGTATCCGATCGCCCAATCGCCGGTGGGCGCGAGGCCCTGGAATGCCGCCGTGTCCATGCCGTTGACCAGTGCCGCCGGCCGCACGGTGAACAGGATGGATTGGCCGGAGATCCGCACATGCAGCGCCGTCAGATTGTTGTCCTTGTCGAAGGCGCCGGTCAATTTGCATTGGGTGACCGGATGATAGGTGCCGTGCTGCATGTCGTCTTCGCGCGACCACAACAGTTTGATCGGCGTGCCCGGCATCTGCTTGGCGATGGAGACGGCCTGCCGGACATAGTCGGTCATGCCGCGACGGCCGAAGCCGCCGCCGAGGATCAGCTTGTGAACCTCGCATTTGTCGGCAGGCAGGCCGGAGGTTTCCATCACCGCGGCGAATGCCGCTTCGCCGTTCTGCGTTCCGGTCCAGACTTCGCACTTGTCGGGTGTGTAAAGCGCGGTGGCGTTCAACGGCTCCATCGCGGCGTGGTTCTGGTAGGGGTAGTTGTACACCGCCTCGAGCTTCTTGGCGGCGCCGGCGATGGCGGCTTTGGCATCGCCGTTCTGGTTGCCGATGAAAGCGGGCTGCGAATTGTCGAGGCCCTCGGCCAGCCATTTGGCGATCGATTCGCTCGACACCTTGGCGTTCTCGCCTTCATCCCAGACGATCGGCAACGCGTCGAGCGCGGTCTTGGCGTGCCACCAGGTGTCGGCGACGACGGCGACGGTAGAGTCGTTGACCCGCACCACCTTCTTGACGCCCTTCATGCCCATGACCTTGGCTTCGTCATAGCTCTTCAGCTTGCCGCCAAAGACCGGGCATTCCTTCAGCGCGGCGTTCAGCATTCCCGGCAGCTTGACGTCGATGCCATAGATCATCTTGCCGGTGGTCTTGTCGGCGGTATCGAGCCGCAACACGCTCTTGCCGGCAATTTTCCAGTCCTTCGGATCCTTCAGCTTGACGTCGGCATCGGCGGGAGGCGACAGCCTGGCCGCGGCTTCCACCACCTTGCCGTAGGTCGTCGTCTTGCCAGACGGCGTGTGTGTAATGGTGCTGTTGGCGGCGGTGCATTCAGAAATCGGCACCTTCCACTCATTGGCTGCGGCCTGGACCAGCATCATGCGCGCGGTGGCGCCGCCCTTGCGGACGTAGTCCTGCGAGGTGCGGATGCCGCGGCTGCCGCCGGTCGAGAAATCGCCCCAAGCGCGCTTGCGTGCGACACTTTGACCCGGTGTCGGATATTCGGTGGTGACCTTCGACCAGTCGCATTCGAGTTCTTCCGCGACGAGCTGGGCGAGGCCGGTGAGCGTGCCCTGTCCCATCTCCGAACGGGCGATGCGGATCACGACGGTGTCGTCGGGGCGGATCACCACCCAGACGTTGACCTCAGGCGATCCATCGGCAGCGCGGACCACGGTGGGGCCACCGAAGGGGATGTCGAGACCGACCGCGAGGCCGGCGCCGGCAGCGGCGGTACCGATGACGAAGGCGCGGCGGCTGAGTGCAGGTGTGATGTGCTTGTTCATGACATCCCCTCAAGCGTTCGCGGCGGCGTGGATTGCCTCGCGCACCTGTTGGAAGGTGCCGCAGCGGCAAATATTGGTGATGGTCTCGTCGATGTCCTTGTCGGTCGGCTTCGGCTTTTCCTTTAGCAGGGCCGCTACCGCCATGATCATGCCGGTCTGGCAATAGCCGCATTGCGGCACGTCGTTCTTGATCCAGGCCTGCTGCACCTTGTGCAGTGCGCCATCGCTGGTGGCCAGACCTTCGATCGTGGTGATCTGCTTGCCAACGGCTTCGCTGACAGAGATGCCGCAGGAGCGCATCGCGACCCCGTCAATATGGATCGTGCAGGCGCCGCATTGTGCAATGCCGCAACCGTATTTGGTGCCGGTCAGTCCGACATTCTCCCGGATCGCCCACAGCAGCGGGGTATCGTCCTCGACGTCCACATTGATTGATTTTCCGTTGATAGTGAGGTTTGCCATCGCGTTTCCCCTGTTAGCTCAATTCATCAATTGAACCCGGCACGGACAGTGGACCGCAATTTGGAACAGTTCAAATCAAGAAAATGCGTTTGCGATGCGGGAAGAAAATTGACCAGCCGGGGTTTGGTGGGCGCAGGGCGCCACATGGCCGTCACGTTCGCCAGGTGCGGCCAGGGTTTGCCTGTCTTATAGGCACAGTCCTTCAATCAATCTCGCGATGGAGCCACCGCCAGACGCAGGAAACTCATTACGCACCCGAGC
The DNA here is from genome assembly GCF_018130105.1 of Bradyrhizobium sp. AUGA SZCCT0160. Classification (NCBI taxonomy): domain Bacteria; kingdom Pseudomonadati; phylum Pseudomonadota; class Alphaproteobacteria; order Hyphomicrobiales; family Nitrobacteraceae; genus Bradyrhizobium; species Bradyrhizobium sp. AUGA SZCCT0160. Next base: position 76,701 of record NZ_JAFCMD010000008.1, on the reverse strand, counting down.
GCGGCAAAGCCGGCGCCGAGTGTCAGTGCAAGCGTCGCGCCATCGTGGCCGCCGAGCGCAAAGCAGAGTGCGGCGAACGCAGCACCCAGCGTTTGTCCGGTGAGCCGTGCGGTCGCGACGATGCTGCTGGCGCTGCCGCTGCGATGCGACGGTGCGCTCGACATCAATGCACGCAAATTTGGAGTTTGAAAGAAACCGAAACCGATCCCGCACACCACCATGCGCCAGACGATGTTGGCGACGCCGGGATCCGCCGGCAGCGTCGCCAGCAACACCATCCCCGCGCATAGCAAGGCGAGGCCGATGCCGCCGAGAATGCCGACGGGATAGCGGTCGGACAGCCGGCCGCCGATCGGCGCCATGATCGCGACCACCAGCGGCCACGGCGTCATGAAGAAACCGGTCTCGACCTGGGTGCGCATCAGCACGTCTTCGAAATAGAACGGCAGCGAGACGAAAGCGATCCCCTGAACCGCAAAGGTACATACCGACGTCGCCGCCGATAGCGCAAACATCGGCCGCCGGAACAAATCGATCGGCAGCATCGGCGCCGGGTGATCCGCCTGCCGCCGCATCATGATCCAGCCGAGGATGATGGCGCCAACCAGTTCGGCCGTTACCAGCACCGGCGGTGCGCTGTGTGCCGCACTTCCGATCCCGATGATGAACAGGCCGAGGCAGCCCGTGGTCAGCGCCGCGCTCGCAAAATCGAATGCGTGCGTCGCACGTGGCGTCGGCGGCAGCGTCTTTAGTCCGATCCACACCGCGATCAGGCCGAAGGGAATGTTGATCGCGAACAGCCAGGGCCAGGGGCCAAGCGCTAGAATGCCGGATGCGATCGTCGGTCCAAGAGTGAAGGCGGTGCCGACCACCAGCGCGTTGTGACCAAAACCGCGGCCCAGCATGTGCGTCGGGTAAACATAACGAACCAGCGCCGCATTCACGGCCATGATGCCGCTGGCGCCGAGCCCCTGCAGCGCACGCGCCGCCACGAGACTGGGCAGCGACCACGCTAACGCGCAGCCGATCGAGGCAATCGTGAACAGCAACAGGCCGCCGATATAGATGCGCTGATGGCCGACGATTTCGCCAAGCGCGCCGAGCGGCAGCAGCGTCGCCACCAGCGCGATCTGATAGACATTGACGACCCAGACCACATCGGCCGGGCTGACATGAAGGTCGGCGGCGATGGCGGGCAGCGCGATGTTGGCAATCGCGGTATCGAGCGAGGCCAGCGCCAGCGCGGTGAAGATCGCCGCGACCGCCCAGCGCCGGAGTTCCGGCGGCAAGCCGTCGATACCGGGCGTGGCAGGCGGCTTGGCGGTCGCAACTTCTGACATCGAGATCGGGGTTCTCCACAGCCGGCGCGGGTAACGGCCTTAAGGGGCGTGTACTACGGACGCGAGGTGTTCCACAGGCACGCCGCTGCATGATGCGTATGCGAAGGCCGGCTTCCGCGGCATTTTGAGCGCCGACTTTGTGCTACTTCCCGCCCGCCGCCTGATCGACTAGGCTCGCGGCGCATTGCGGGCGCAAGATCCGAAAACGGACGGTCGCAGGCCAAGGGGAAGCGCTTTGGACGGACAGGGGAACCGGCGCAGCGAGGTCATGCGTAGCGCCAGTGAGGGGATGCGTCGGCGCGTGTGGGCGAACCTGTGGGTTGTGCTCCTGCTGGCTATTCTCGGCTTTCTCGTCATCTATCCAATCCTGATGCTGCTGCTCGGTTCGCTCACCGACACCAACCCGGTGGTCGAGGGCATCAGCCTGCGCCATCTTTCGATCGCGAATTTTCTCGTGGTGCTGGCGAATCCCAATGTCGGGGAGGCGCTGGTCAACACGTTGATCGCCTGCGGCGGCGGCACCGCGATTGCGATCGTGATCGGGTTGCTGTTCTCCTGGATCGTGGTTCGCACCAATACGCCGTTCAAGGGCTTTATCGCCGCCGCCAGCATCCTGCCGCTGTTTGCGCCGCCGCTGGTCGCAGGCGTGGCATGGGCGATCCTCGGTTCGCCCAAGACCGGCCTGATCAACACCATGTTCAAATGGATCGGTCTCGACTGGCGCGTCGATTTCTATTCGCTGTGGGGCCTGGTGTTCGTGTTCGGCATCTATTACGCGCCTTACGTCTACATGTTCACTTCCTCGGCGCTGCGTAACATGGACCCGAGCCTGGAGGAGGCCGCCGAGATTTCCGGCGCCAGCGCGTTCGCGACATTGTTCTCGGTGACTTTCCCGCTGATTATGCCGGCGATCATCTCAGGCATGCTGCTGTCGTTCATCGTGATGCTCGGCATCTACGGCATTCCGGCGGTGCTGGGGTCGTCGACCAATCTGGCGCTATTGACGACTTATATCTTCAAGCTCACCAACTGGTCGCCGCCGCTCTACAACACGGCCGCAGCGGTTGCGATCATCCTGATGGTCGTCACCGGCGCGCTGGTGTTTTTGCAAAACAGGGTGCTCAGCGGCCGCAGCTACACGACGGTGGCCGGCAAGGCGTTCCGCCCGCGCAGCCTCGATCTCGGGCGCTGGCGCTGGTTCACGTTCGCCATCGGTATCGTCTATCTGCTGATCGTGGTGGTGCTGCCGCTGCTCGCATTGATCGTGGCGGCGTTTCGCAAGTTCATGTTCATCCGCGACGTCAGTAGCCTGTTCGACATGCGCCAATACTCGATGGTGCATTTCAACAGCATCTTCGACAATCCGCTGACGCTGCGGTCGATCTACAACGCGGTCGAGGTCGGCGTGATCACGGCCGTGGTCGGCGGCGCGCTGGCGTTTGCGATCGGCTACACCATTCATCGCACGCAGCTGACGGGCCGGCGATGGATCGATCTGATCTCGACCGTGCCGGTCGCGATTCCCGGCCTCGTGGTCGGCGTCGCTTATTTATGGGCATGGATCGGCATACCCGGCGGGCTGTACGGCACGATCTGGATCCTGGCGCTGGCGTTCATCGCGCGCTTCATGCCGGACACCGTCAAGGCGTTGTCGACCTCGTTCATGCAAATCCATCGCGAGCTGGAAGAGGCCGCCTGGGTCTGCGGCAGGGGGATGTTCGCCACCATACGGACCATCGTGCTGCCGCTGGCGCGGCCCGGCGTGATCGCGTCGATGACGCTGTTGTTCGTGCTGGCGATCCGCGAACTCGGCTCGTCGCTGTTTCTCTACACCAGCAACACCATGGTGATGTCGGTGCTGCTGCTCGACTATTACGAGGGCGGAAATCTCGGCAAGACCGCCGCATTCAGCCTGGTCCAAACGGTACTGCTCGGCGTTCTCATCGGCGGCGCCAACTGGCTATCGCGCGAGGCGACGCAGAGCGGGGTCGCCCGCACCGGATAAAAAAACTCGAGGGAGGATTGCTATGAATAGACGGATCTTCACCAAAATGGCGCTGGCTGGCGTCGCCGGTCTCGGCATCCTGTGGGGCGCACCATCGCAGGCGCAGGAGTTCGGTTCGCCCGAACTGATAGCGGCGGCGAAGAAGGAGGGGAAACTGGTGTTCTACACGGCGAATTTCGCCGAGGTCGAGCAGCAGGTGATCAAAGAGTTCCAGAAGCGCTATCCCGAGATCAAGGTCGAGATGGTGCGCGCGCCGGGCGGCCAGCTCATCACCCGCGTCAAGACCGAGGCCGCTGCCGGCAAGCTGATCGCCGACGTGGTCGATCATTCCGATCGCGCGCTGATGCAGCCTTTGGCCGACCTTTTCCAGGACTACGCGCCGCCGAATGCCGCGGATTACAATCCCGATTCCCTGATTTCTCCCAAACTGTGGCCGCGCGTGACCCTGGTCTGGTCGATCGCCTACAACACCGAACTCGTCAAGAATCCGCCGAAGTCGTGGATGGATCTGACCAAGGCGGAATACGCCAAGCAGACCGGGCAGGTGTTCGCCCGGTCCGGCGGCACCACCTGGACCCGCGTGATGTTCGAGCGCCAGGTGCTGGGCGAGGACTATTGGGCCAAGCAGGCGGCGACCCGTCCGATCCTTTATCCGTCGGGCGCGCCGATGTCGGACTCGCTGGTGCGCGGCGAAGTCGCGATGGGGCCGCTGCTCTACAATGCGATCTATCCGAAGCAGAAGGACGGCGCGCCGATCAAGATTTTCTTCCCGCCCGAAGGCGCCCCGGTCAATCCCTACGCCACGGGAATTCCCAAGACCGCCGCCAATCCCAATGCCGCAAAGCTGTTCCTGAACTGGTGCCTGTCGAAGGAGGGGCAAACCTTCATGATCAAGGAGCTCGGCAATCTGACCTCGCTCAAGGTGGCGCCGGTCTACCCCGAGGGTTTCGATCCCAAGGTGGTCAAGGTCTGGTTCCCGAAATTCGACGAATACGTCAAGCTGCACGAGCCATGGGTGGCGGAATGGGACAAGACCTACGGTCACCGGCAGTGAGCGATCTACGCATGACGCGGGCTTCTTCATGACGGCGACTCTTGAGGTAACCGACCTGCGCAAGCAGTTTGCGGTCGGCCGCCCGGCGATCGATGGCGTCAGCTTCGCCGTGCCGGCCGGCGAGATCGTCGTGCTGCTGGGACCGTCCGGCTGCGGCAAGACCACGACGCTGCGATGCGTGGCGGGGCTGGAGCATCCAACCGACGGCGAGATCAGCATTGCCGGCCGGATCGTGTCGGCACCCGCCAGCGGCATTCTTGTGCCGCCGCGCCTTCGCGAGCTCGGCATGGTGTTCCAGTCCTACGCGGTGTGGCCGCATATGACGGTGCGGCAGAACGTGGTCTATCCGCTCAAGCATCGCAAAATCTCGCGCGCCGACGCCCGCCGCAAGGTCGATGAAGCGCTCGAGCTGGTCGGCTTGTCGGAATATGCCGAGCGTCCGGTGGTCGCACTGTCCGGCGGCCAGATGCAGCGCGTCGCCTTGGCGCGCAGCATCGTCTACCGGCCGCAATTGCTGCTGCTTGATGAGCCGTTGTCGAATCTGGACGCCAAGCTGCGGTTACGTTTGCGCGACGATCTGCGCGTCATCCTCAAGCAGACCGGCATGACGGCGCTCTATGTCACCCATGACCAGGCCGAAGCCGTGGTGCTCGGCGACCGCATCGGCGTGATGCGCGACGGCAAATTGCTGCAGATGGATACGCCGGACGCGATCTATAACCGGCCGGCGGATCTGTTCGTCGCTAATTTCACCGGCGCCACCAACGAACTTCTGGGCACGCTGGTGTCGCGCAACGGCGAATTTGGCACGGTCGATTTCGGCGACGGTCGCCGCGGCGAGGTGGCGTTGCTGCATTCGCTGGGTCCGGACGAGAAGGTGCGCATCGCGCTGCGACCGGAGAACATCACGATCGGCCAGCACAACGGCGCCAATACTTTTCCCGCTCGCGTGCTCCATCGCCGCTACCAGGGCACGCAAACCGCCTATGGTATCGAACTGTTTGGCCGCCGGCTGGAGGTGGTCGAACTCGGCACCGCCGCCCGGCACCAGGTCGGCACCGAGACCCCGGTGTCGCTGCCGCGCGAAAGCTGCTGGGCCTATCGCGACACCGGGCCGGTGTCGTATGAATAGCGGCCCGTCATTGCGAGCGAAGCGAAGCAATCCATTATCACCTCGCGTGCCGAAGGATGGATTCCTTCGCTTCGCTCGCAATGACGCGGATAGATTCTACCCGCTCGGCCCCATCCCCAAACTCCCGTAAATCCGCCTTGCATAGGCGCCGAACTCGTCCGTGGTCTTGATCGGCAGATCGCGCGGAAACGGTAGGTCAATCGCAAAGTATTCCGCCATTCGTGCCGGGCCCGCGGTGAGCACCGCGCAATGCGAGGCGAGGAACACGGCTTCCTGGATGCTGTGGGTGACGAAGATGATGGTCTTGCCGCTCTCGCGCCAGATCCGCAGCATTTCCAGATTCATCTGTTCGCGCGTCAGCGCGTCCAGCGCACCGAATGGCTCGTCCATCAGGATCAGTTTGGGATCGTGGATGAAGGCGCGCGCGATCGCAGTGCGCTGCTGCATGCCGCCGGACAGTTGCTGCGGATATTTGTCCTCGTAGCCGCCAAGGCCGACGAGATTGAGCAGATCGCGGGCGCGGGCGCGGGCGGCCTTCATCGGCAGCCCGACGATTTCGGCCGGCAGCAGCACGTTGTCGAGAATAGTGCGCCACTTCAGCAGCAACGCCTGCTGGAACACCATGCCGATGTCGCGCGCGGGGTCGAACGGCGTTTTGGCATTGCCGATCTTGACGGTGCCGCCATCGGCCTCGTGCAGGCCGGCCAGAATCTTCAGCACCGTGGTCTTGCCGCAGCCGGATGGTCCGACGAGCGAGACCAGCTCGCCCTCGCTGACGTCCATGGTGACGTCGGAGACAGCCAGAAACTCCGTGCCCTTCGACCGGTAAACCTTGCGGACGTTGCGCAGGCTGATAAAGGGCTCTTCCGCCGTCATGCCAGCCATTTCTGCAAGTTGCCGGCGACGAAGGCGTCGTCGGAAAGATCGGCGTGCTCGCGGCAGACCCGGTCGATCTCCTGCATCTGGCCAGGGCTCAGCCCCTCGGCCGGATCGAGGCACCATAGCCCCTGCATCAGTCCCTGCCGACGCAGGATTTCGTGACAGCCGGCGATGCAGCCATGGAAATTGTTGGCGACATCGAAGAAGGCGCTGTTGCAATCGGTCACTCGGGCATCAAGTGCCAATAGGTCCGCCGGCACGGTGTCCTTGTAGCGCGCCGCCTTGCACACCTCGAACTGCTTGATCGCGGCCGCCGTCCACACCGACCAATGGCCGAGCAGGCCGCCCTTGAAGTAAGTGCGGGTGGTAACGCCGTTGTCGCGCAGGTCGAACGGCAGCATCAGATCGAGCAGGATATGGTCGTCATTGCCGGTATAGAGCGCGACGCGGTCGAGCGCACCGGCGGCGGCGACGCCGCGCAGCACGTCGAGGGTGCGGTAGCGGTTGAACGGCGCGATCTTGATCGCGATGACGTTGTCGATCGCTGCAAAGCGCCGCCAGAAGTTCGCGCTGAGAATGACGCCGCCGACCGCGGGCTGCAGGTAGAATCCGACCAGCGGAATCTCGCGCGCCACCGCCTCGCAATGCGCGATGATCTCGCCTTCTGAGGCCGATTTCATCGCGGCAAGGCTGAGCAGGCCGGCATGGTAGCCGACGCCGCGCGCAATCTGTGCTTCCGCAACGGCCTGCTGCGTCGGACCGGCGAGGCCCGCGACCATCGCCAGCGGCCGCTTGGTCCAGCCGGCCGCGGTCTGCGCCGCCAGTTCCAGCACGGGCTTGTAGAGTCCGACATCGCGGATCGCGAACTGCGTGGTATGCACGCCCACCGCAAGGCCACCGGCGCCGGCATCGATATAGTAGCGCGACAGCGCGCGCTGGTGCCTTGTGTCGAGCGTGCGGTTGGCATCGAGCGCCAGCGGATGCGCGGGGATCACCGTGCCCTCGGCGATCAGTTGTCGCACTTCGGATTTGATCTCGCTGTGGTGCATGAAAATCCCTATCCAAATTCCGGGCCGGCGACCGCGAACGGCAATTCCCCGGCCAGCATGGTGGCGCGGCCGAACCGCATGCGCTGGAACGGCCGCTCGATGGTCCAGCCGTTGTGGGTGAGGCCGCGCAGGAAATCTTCCTGCGAATGCACGGCGTCAAGCAGCCACGGGCCTTGCTCTGACCGTACGATGGCATCGACCAGCGTCAGCGCGCTTTTGCCGGCGTCGGCAAAGACAGGGCCGACATGGCGGGCAGCGCGGCCGTCCCGGACCAGCGCAACGGCGTTGCCTGATGATACCATGCGGGAGCCGGCGCGGCCGCCGAACTCGGTCAGCAAAGCGCCGCGGTCAAACCCCATGGCGCTGACATCGCGCGCGATGAAGTCGGCGACGCTGCAATTCGATAGCGATTGCGCGGCGCTCACGCCTCTCGGGGCTTCCAGCCGCAGCCGCCGCAATTGCAGCGTCGGTGTGAAGCCGAGCGGGCCATAGACGTTGGCTCCATCGGGCGTCGCGTCGAGCCAGGTGGTGAGGCCGCGCTTTGTCGCTATCTTGAGGCAGGCGTCGACCAGCCGGGTCGCGACACCGCGGCGGCGCCAACTCGGTGTCACCAGCACCATGCTGATCCAGGCGTTGCCGGCGGAGTAGGGCAATAGCGCCGCGGTCGCGACCAGTTGCTTGCCGTCACGCACCCCGAGCATGGCTCCCTTGCTCAGGAAAAATCGCCAGTCGGCCTCGTTCTGGTCCCAGTGCGCCTCCGTCGACAACAGCAATCCAGCCGGCGCATCGCCGACGCCGAGTTCGACGAGCTCGATGTGCTCAGTACCGGCCATCGCGCACCTCATATTTGGTGGGCTTGCCGAGGCTCGGCATCGACCGCGACACCCAGTCGGCGGTCCAGCGGATCAACTGATCGGTATCGACAACAGGCAGGCCGAACAAGCTTACGGCTTGCGACGTATTGGTCAGCCACGCCGTCGGCTCTTCCTTGCCGATGATGACAGGCGCAATTCCAAACCGTTGGCCGAATCTGGCGGCGAGATCGCGCACCGCGAGAATTTCGTGGCCGCTGACATTGATCGGCGAGGTCGGCGTGTCGCAATGCGCGAGGCAGCGCAGCGCCTGCGAGGACGCATCGCCCTGCCAGATGAAATTGACATGGCCGAGGCTGACGTCGATCGGCTTGCCCTGCAAGACCTTGCTCGCGATGTCGTGCAGCACGCCGTAGCGCATGTCGATCGCGTAGTTCAGCCGGAACAGCCGGCCCGGCGTGGAATGCTTGCGCGAGAAATACTCGAACATGCGCTCGCGCCCGACGCAGGATTGCGCGTATTCGCCGGGCGGATTGGGTGCAAGGTCCTCGTCGGCGCCCTTGCCGTTCACGGGCACGAAGGGATAGACGCAGCCGGTCGAGAACGCCACGATCCGCGAACCGGCAAAGGCCTGAGCCACCAGTGCCGGGACGTGCGAATTCATCGCCCAGGTCAGCGACAGATCGCCCTCGGCGCCGAACTTGCGGCCAGCCATGAAGATGATGTTTTGAATTTTCGGCAGCGCCTTGATCGCGGCTTCGTCGAGCAGGTCGCAATTGATGGTCTCGACGCCACGGGCCTGCAGCCAGTCCTTGACGTCAGGCTCGCTGAAGCGTGCGACGCCGATAACCCGGCGGTCAGGTGCGGCGGCCTTGGCAAGCCCCGCCAGCGTCGGCCCCATCTTGCCGGCAACGCCCAGGATCATGATGTCGCCATCGACCTTGCGCAGGTCGTCGATCAGCGCCTGGCTCGGCAGGCACAGCAGTTCATCGAGGGCGGCGATATCCGGGATCGTCTCCGGCAATTGGTCGCGTGTCAGCAGCATGCCTGTTCCCTTGTATTATTGCAGCCTGACGTCACGGACCACGAACAGCCGCTCGAGGCCGAGCACCAGGCCGTACAACGCCACGCCGAGCAGGGTCAGAAGAATGACGGCCATCACCATCGCCGGCGTATCGAGCGAGGCCTGCACCTGGATCATGAGATAGCCGAGCCCGCGCTCGGAGGCGATGAACTCGCCGACGATGGCGCCCGCGACCGCCAGAATGGCGCCGACCTTCATGCCTGAGAATACGTAAGGCAGCGCGCCCGGCAGCTGGATCTTCCGGAACAGCGTCCAGCGCGAGCCGCGCAGCGATTTCACCAGGTCCAGCAGATCAGGCTCGACCTCGCTCAGCCCCCGCGCGGTCGTCAGCAGGATCGGGAAGAAGCAGATCGAGAACGCGATCAGGATGTTCGGAAAGATGCCGTAGGAGAACCAGACGATGAACAGCGGTCCCAGCGCCACTTTCGGAATCATGTTCAGCGTGACGAACAGCGGCAGCAGCAGCAGGCTGATCAGCGGCGACCAGGTGAACATGACCGCCAGCATGACGCCGACCAGCGCGCCGAGGCAGAAGCCGCCGAGGATTTCGGCGCCCGTCACCCAGAGGTTCGAGAGCCAGGCGTACTTGGCCGACGTCAGGGTCGAGAGCGCGGCCAGCGGCGAGGGCAGGATGAATTTCGGCACCTGGAAGGCGTCGACCAGCACCTGCCAGAGCACGATCACGGCAAGATGCGCGATCAGGATGATCGCCACCGTCCTCGCCGATCGCCCTGCATCGCCAGACACCGCATACTCCTTGTTGAGGCGCGTCCGGTTCCCGGGCGCGCGGTGGCAGTCTATCGCGGGGCGTCCCAGGTTTCAACCAGTTGGTTGATTAGGGAAGCTCCCCGCCGTCGTCCCGGGCTTGACCCGGGACCCATACTCCGCGGCCTATCGGTGAGGGCGCGAACGTTAGATACCGTTCGTAAAATAACCGCCGCGGCGTATGGGTCCCGGCTCAAGGCCGGGACGACAGACCATCACGGCCGCAGCGACTGCATCACCAAATCGACCACGTGCTTCCGGCGGGCGCGCCTCGCCGTCGGGCTCGACAGGTCCTTGCCGAAGATTGCCGACAAAGTGGGCGTGTTCGAAAAGTAGAAATAGCTCAGCCCGGCGATCGAGATGTAGAGATGCACCGGATTGATTCCCTTGCGGAACACGCCGGCGCGGACACCTTCGCTCAGGATGGCCGAGACCATGCTGACCAGCGGCGAATGCATTGCCTCGAGCTTGCGGGAGCCACGCACATGGCGGGCGCCGCCGCGGTTTTCGTCGTTGAGCAGCACGATGAAATCGGGATGGGCGGCGAGGTGGTCGAAGGAGGCCTCGATCAGCCGCTTGATGGCCTGCTGCGGCGGCAGGCCTTCGAGGTTGAGCTTGCGTTCCTGGGCGCGGATTTCCTCATAGACCCACTCCAGCACCGCCAGATACAGCGCGTCCTTGTCGCCGAAGTAATGATAGACCAGCTGCTTGTTGACGCCGGCGCGCGCCGCGATCTCGTCGACCCGGGCACCGGCGAGGCCACTATCGGCAAATTCACGGCGTGCCGCCGTCAAAAGCTTCTCCCGCGTCGCGGCCGGATCGCGCCGCTTTGGCCTGGTGCTATCAGCTCGTCTTATAGGCATTTCCAACCAAACAGTTGACAATTCGTCTCGTCCTTGTTGCATTGGTAGCGTCACGGGCGTGCAACGACAAGGCCGGCCTTGCGATCGACATCGATGACCGGTTTGCAAACCAGGAGAGATGCCATGAAGGGTTTGAGGATTGCGTCACTGGCGCTTGCGCTTGCGGTCCAGGCGGCTCCCTCTCATGCCGGCGAGGCCGTCAACCTGATCCTGAACTGGGCGCCGACCGCGGATCATTCGCCGTTCTATTACGCCAAGGCGCAGGGCTGGTACGAGAAAGCCGGCATCGATCTCATAATCGAGACCGGCAAGGGTTCCGGCGTCTCGTCGCTGAAGGTCGGCTCCGGCGGTTCGTCGTTCGGCATCGCCGATCTCGCGACCATGCTGGTGGCGAAGAGCAAGGGCGCCGACGTCGTGGCTCTGATGAGCATCTACGCCAACACCGGGCAGACGTTCTATTGGCTGAAGAGCTATGGCGTGAACAGCGCCAAGGACTTTCCGGGCCACAAGATCGGCAATCCACCCGGCGACGCTTCGCGGGTGATGTGGCCGGCGTTCGCCAAGGCCGCCGGCATCGCGCCCGACGCGGTCAGTTTCGTCAATGTCGGGCCGACCGCCAAGATCGCGGCGCTGAAGAGCCATACGGTCGATATCATCAGCGATTTTTACAACGAACACGATCTCAAGGTGATCGAGTTCGGTGCCGACCTCGGCTACGTCAATTGGAAGGATATCGGGCTCAACCCGTACGGCAACTCGCTGATCGTCAACGGCGCCTACCTGGAAAAGAATCCAAAGATCGCCGACGCCTTCGTCAAGGTCAGCCAGAAGGCGTTCGCCGCCTGCGTCGCCGACGTCGCGCCCTGCCTGAAGGCGCTGCTCGATGCCGCGTCGGGGCTCGACAAGGAGAACCAGGAGCGCCAGTGGGAGCGCATCAAGTTCCTGATGACGGACGATTTCACCACCACCAAGGCGCTGGGCTGGATCGACGCCGAGCGGATGAAGAAGGACTATGAACTGGTGCAGACTTATCTCGGCATGGAAAAGCCGTTCGAGGTCGGCACCGCGTTTTCGACTAAGATGCTCGACACGAGCATCAAGATGGATGCGAGCAAGGTGAAGAAATAGAAAGGCGTCGTTCGGGGGCGATGTCTCTCCTCGTCATGGCCGGGCTTGACCCGACCATCCACGTCTTGGTTGCGTCGATACTGGAAAGAAAGACGTGGCTGCCCGGGACAAGCCCGGGCATGACGGAAATCGCGGCCGAGAATTCAACCGCGCTCACTAGCGTCATCATTCAGCCCTGACTCCAGCCGCTCGCACAACTCCGCAACCACCTTCTGCGTGGTCGCAAGATCCTTCAGGCGGACGCCGTCGGCGAGCGCGTTCACCCACGGCACCTGAAGTTTTGTCGCGGCCTCAAACGCTTCCTTTCCCCGCTTGGTCAGCACGACCAGATGCGCGCGGCGGTGATGCGGGTTGGGCTGCAGCTCGAGCAGGCCCTCATCCCGCATTTCGTTGATGATGCGCTGAACGCCCTGACGGTTGAGTCCCATGTTGCGCGCCAGCCACGCCACAGGCTGCGGCCGCTCCGCCAGCGCAATGGCGCCCAGCACCTGCCAGCGCGCGCTGGTGAGCTCGAGGCCGGCGACCAACCGGTCGCCGGCCAGCAGCAGCCGGCCGTTGAGCCGGAATATGGCAAGGATCAGCCCGGTCAGGGCCTGTCCGGCTGGCGTATGTGGCTTGCTTCTCATTGGCAATGAGTATACGAAATGACAATATATTGTCAATATGGGGGTGCGTCATGATGCTGATCGGACAACTGGCCACCGTCGTCGCCGCCGCCTTCGCCGGCGCGGCCTTCTTCATCAATTTCGCCGAACAGCCAGCGCGTCTGCTGCTCGATGACAGGAGTCTGCTGACGCAATGGAAACCCAGCTATGCGCGCGGCTTTGCGATGCAGGCGAGCTGCGCGGTGATATCGGGAATTTTGGGATTGACCGCGGCGTGGCAGACCGGCGATTGGCGCTGGACCGTCGGCGCCATTCTCATACTGGCCAACTGGCCCTACACGTTGTTCGGCATCATGCCGACCAACCGCAGGCTGAATGCCATCGCCGCCGCCGATGCCGGCCCGGAATCGCGCCGCCTGATCGTGCGTTGGGGAGGGCTGCATGCCGTGAGAACCGCGCTCGGCTTCGCGGCGACTGCAGCCTATCTCTGGGCGCAGCACTGACGGCTTGGTGATCGCCTGGTTGATCTTTTCGCCGTGCGGACGCTTACTGCGTGTCGGCTACGGGGTATATCGGCAGCAGATCAGAGGCAATTTCGGATGACGGTCACGGACGAACCGCAAAACCAGCGCAGCCGCGCTTTCGACAAGGAGCAACTGCGGGCGAAGTATATGGAGGAGCGCAACAAGCGGCTCCGCGCCGACGGCAACGACCAGTACATCGAGGTCAAGGGACAGCTCGCGCATTATCTGGACGATCCCTATACGCCCGTCACCCCGCGCGATCCCAGGACCGACCACGTCACCTTCGCCTTCATCGGCGGCGGCTTTGCGGGCCTTGCCACCGCCGCGCGGCTGACGGAAGCCGGAGTTAAAGACGTTCGCATCATCGAGAAGGGCGGCGATTTCGGCGGCACCTGGTACTGGAACCGCTATCCCGGCGCGCAATGCGATACGGCCTCGATGGTTTATATGCCCCTGCTCGAAGAAACCGGGCACATGCCGTCGGAGAAATACGCGCACGCGCCGGAAATTCTCGCGCATTGCCGGCGCATCGGAAAGCAATACGGCCTCTACGACAACGCGTTGTTCCATACAGAGGTCACCGATCTGACATGGGATGAAGCGCATTCGCGCTGGATCGTCACCACCAACCGGGGTGATGCCTTCACGGCGCAGTTCGTCGGCATGGGCACGGGCCCGCTGCACGTGCCGAAACTCCCGGGCATTGCGGGCATCGAGGCCTTCAAGGGGCATTCGTTCCACACCAGCCGCTGGGATTACGATTACACCGGCGGCGATCCCTCGGGCGCGCCCATGGACAAGCTCGCCGACAAGCGCGTCGGCATCATCGGAACCGGCGCCACCTCCGTGCAGTGCGTGCCGCATCTCGCGCGCGCGGCCAGGGAACTCTACGTTTTCCAGCGCACGCCGTCCTCCGTCGACGTCCGCGCCAACGTGCCGATCGACCCGGAGTGGTTCTCGGGGATCGCCACGCCCGGATGGCAGCAGCGCTGGCTCGAGAACTTTACGGCGAACCAGGCCGGCGGCAATGCCGAGGAAGATCTGGTTCAGGACGGCTGGACCGATCTGTCGCGGCGGATCCGGGCGAAGATCATGCAGCTGCCGCGCGAGCAGCGCATCCCCAAAAACATGCTGGCGGCGTTTGAGGATTCCGACTTCGAAAAGATGGAGGAGATCCGATCGCGGATCGACACCATCGTTGATGACCGCGAGACCGCGGCAAAGCTCAAGGCCTGGTACCGCCAGCTCTGCAAGCGGCCATGCTTCCACGATTCCTATCTGCAAGCGTTCAACACGCCGGGCACGCACCTGGTCGATACCGACGGCAAGGGCGTCGAGAAGATTACTGAGAAAGGCGTGGTCGTCGCGGGCAGGGAATACCAGCTCGACTGCATTATTTACGCCTCGGGCTTCGAGGTCGGGACCGAATACAAGCGGCGGTCCGGCTTCGACATGGCGGGCCGGGGCGACGTCAAGCTGTCGGAGCATTGGGCCGAGGGGATGCGATCCAAGCACGGGATCCACGTCCACGGTTTTCCGAACGCCTTCTTCGTGCAGCCGACGCAGGGCGCCAACCTGATCTCCAACGTGCCGCACAACCTGACCGAAGCCGCAAAGACCATCGCGGTCATGGTCACACACGCGCAGCAGAACGGCTTCAGGCAGATCGAAGTTACCAGGGAAGCCGAGGACAAATGGGTCGAGCTGCTGTTGACCGGCGCCGGGCGGATGATCGGCGCACCGGACTGCACCCCCGGCTATTACAACAATGAGGGGCGCGAACCCGGTCCGGCGGCCAAGCTGAATGTCGGCCATCCCGCAGGCCCGCTGGCCTATTTCAAATATATCGACACGTGGCGCAGCAGCGGTGATTTCGAAGGGTTGGAGTTCCGATGAAGCAGTTCCCGGATTCTTTTTACGACGCGAGGGAGTGAACCAGTATGACCCAAACAACAAGTGCGGAAGCACCGAACGAAACTCCCAAGCAGGCTTCCGCGCCGGTCATTGCGCAGCACGCGGCGACGCTCAAGGCGCTGCCGTTTTCGGACACGCGCGATTTCGACGACGCGGCGCGGGGCTTCCTCGGCACGATCGAAAACGCGAAGGTGACGTCGCCGCAGGGCAGGGTGGTCTGGAGCCTCGAGCCCTATGGATTCCTTTCGGCCGAGGAAGCGCCCGCGACCGTGGATCCGAGCCTGTGGCGGCAGTCGCGCCTCAACATGCATCACGGCCTGTTCGAGGTGGTATCAGGCGTCTATCAGGTGCGCGGGCTCGATATCGCCAACATGACGCTGATCGAGGGCGACAGCGGTGTGATCGTGGTGGACACGCTGACCTCGATCGAGGGCGCCCGCGCCGCGATGGAATTGTACTTCCAGCACCGGGGCAAGCGCCCGGTCGCAGCCGTGATCTTCACCCACACCCATACCGATCATTGGGGCGGTGCGCGCGGCGTGCTGGACGACGAGACGCTTGCGAGCGGCCGGGTGCCGATATTAGCGCCGAATTTCTTCATGGAGCACGCGGTCTCCGAAAACATCATCGCCGGGCCCGCGATGCTGCGGCGGGCGCAATATCAGTTCGGGCCGCTGCTGGCCAAGGGCGTGCACGGGCAGGTCGATTGCGGTCTCGGCAAGTCGATGGCGGCGGGATCGGTTGCGCTGCTGCGCCCGACCGACCTCATCATCGCAACCGGCGACAGGCGCACCATCGACGGGCTCGAGTTCGAATTCCAGATGGCGCCGAACTCGGAAGCGCCGGCCGAGATGCATTTCTTCATCCCGCGCTACAAGCTGTTGAATCTCGCGGAGAACTGTACGCATAATTTCCACAATCTGCTGCCGTTTCGCGGCGCCGACGTCCGCGACGCGCTGGCCTGGTCGAAATATCTCGGCGAGGCGCTGCAAATGTGGGGCGGCAAGGCCGATGCAATGTGCGGCCAGCACCATTGGCCGGTGTGGGGCCATGAGCGGATCGACACCATGATCCGCCAGCAGCGCGATCTCTATAAATTCGCACATGACCAGACCATTCGCCTGATGAACCATGGCCTCACCGCGGCCGAAATCGCCGAGACGATCAAATTGCCGGCGAGCCTCGACGGCGCTTGGCACGGGCGCGGTTATTACGGCCATATCAGGCACAATGTGAAGGCGATCTACCAGAAATATCTCGGCTGGTACGACGCCAATCCCGTCAATCTCGATCCGCTGCCGCCGGTCGAATCCGGCAGGAAATATGTCGAGTATATGGGCGGCGCGGAGGCGATCCTCGATCGCGCCCGAAAAGATTTCGCCAACGGCGAGTTCCGCTTCGTGGCGCAGGCCGTCAGCCATCTGGTGTTCGCCGATCCCGACAATCAGGCCGCGCGCGCGATGCTGGCCGATACGTTCGAGCAACTTGGCTATGCCTCGGAAAGCTCGACCTGGCGCAACGCCTATTTGTTCGGCGCGCAGGAATTGCGGCTAGGCATGCCGAAGGTGCCGGCACGCGCGGCGATGCCGCGCGAAACGCTGGCCGCGCTGCGCACCGAGCAGCTATGGGACGTGCTCGGCGTGCGCCTCAACGGCCCCAAGGCCGAAGGCAAGCGCATCGTGCTGAACTGGCATTTTACGGACACCAACGAAAACTTCGTGCTCAATCTGGAGAACAGCGCGCTGACTTACGTGGCGGGCGCACAGGCGGCGGGCGCCGATGCGACGTTCACGTTGGCGCGCAGCGTGCTCGACGGAGTCATCGCCAAGCTGACGACGTTTCCGGAAGCGGTCGGCAGCGGAGCCATCAAGGTTACCGGCAATCCGATGCGGCTTGGTGAACTGATGATGCTGATGGATGAATTTCCGCGCATGTTCGAGATCGTCGAACCGAAACGCGCGGCGGTGACCTGAGAGGCCCGCCGGCGCCGCGTGTAAGTATCGGTCGAGGCGGCGTTCGCCCCGGCTTCGGGAATCGACGCGCCGCCGGGTCACCCCGGCGGCGACTTACTCAATCTGCGAGGTCAGTAGAGGTTATCGGCCACCGCCGCCACCACCACCACCACCGCCGCCACCGCCGCCTGCATTGAGCATGGCATCTTCGCGGCTACCGAAGGCATGGTGACGCGGGGGAGTTGGTTGTCGCTTGGAGCGTCCCTCCTCCTGGTAGAACGAGGTACTCCCACAACCCAGCTTCGGCGATGTTTCGTCACAAACCCGGAGCGAAAAAGCGCTGGCGCTGGTGGTTGCCAGGGCGCTGATTGCGACGAGGCCGGCGAGAGCGGCCAAAGATAATTTCGACTTCATCGACATCTAAAACTCTCCATTTCTCGGTTCGGCGAAACCGGAATGGTTCGCACATGAGTTCGACGATGCCGGATGGAAAGCGGTTCGAGCGCGCCACCTAAAAAAGTGCTTTGAACCATGTGAGGACCTGCTGCGACGGTGTCGCCGGCCCCCTCCGGGAAGCGGCGCGGCCGGGTGCAGGGTATGCGGCGGGAAGGTGCTTCCGGGGCCGACTATCGGGCGTCGGGGCTGATCACGCGCCGTGTGGTCAACAGCGCTGCCGGCAATCGCGCTCAGGCGCTAGCGTGCGAGCCCACCGTCTTGCGATACAGCGCGTTATAGAGCGAGGCCGAAAGATCCCAGCTAAAGGACCGCGCCATGGCGCTGCGGCGCATCAGGTCGAGGCGGTCTTTCGCCATGAAGGCATCGAATGCGCGGCGCACGCCGCCGAGGAAGGACTCCGCCGAAGGCTGCGAGAACAGGAAGCCGGTCTCGCCGTCCCTGATGGTCTCCGCCAGCCCGCCGGTCTGGTGACCGATCGGCAGCGATCCGAACCGCTGGGCATACATCTGGCTCAGTCCGCACGGTTCGAACCGCGAAGGCATCAGCGTGAAATCGCTGCCGGCGAAAATTCGTCGCGCCTGTCCATCGTTGAAACCGATGACGACGCCGATCGCGTCCGGCCTGCGGCGATGCGCATCGACCAGCGCCTGCTCGATATACGGCTCGCCGCTGCCGGTGACGACGATTTGTCCGCCGGCCTCGACGATCGCGTCGGCGGCGGACAGAACGAGGTCGATGCCCTTTTGATGCACGAGGCGGGCGACCAGACCGAAAATCGGACCGCGCGATACCGCAAGACCAAACTGCTTGCGGACATAGTCGGCGTTGGCTTGCTTGCCTTGCCAATCGCCGGCGCCGAACTGCCGCGCCAGTTGCGCGCAGGCGCGCGGATCCCAGCTTTCGTCGATGCCGTTCAGGATGCCGGTCAATTCCGAGGCGTCCGAGCGTTGCCGCAGCAGGCCCTCGAGCCCGCAGCCAAGCTCGCGCGTCGTGATCTCTTTTGCGTAGGTCGCGCTGACCGTGGTCAGATGCGAGGCGTAAACGATGCCGCCCTTCAAGAACGACATCTGATCGTAGAACTCGAGACCGTCGATGTGGAAGGAGGCTTCGGGCGCGCCGATCCGCCGCAGCGACTCCCGCGGGAACAGCCCCTGATAGGCCAGGTTGTGAATGGTCAGGATCGAGGGGACCTGGACGCCTTTCCAGGCGAGGTAGGCCGGTGTGAGAGCGGCCTGCCAGTCATTGGCGTGGACCAGGTCCGCTGCCCAATTCCTGTCCAGACTGCCTGCGGCGAGTTCGGCCGCGGCAGATGCAAATCGCGCGAAACGGATGTCATTATCCGGCCAGTCGCGCCCGGATTCGTCGCCGTAGGGGTTACCCGGCCGGTCGTAGAGTTGTGGGCACAACAATACATAAACCGGCAGGCCGTCCCGTGTCGACGCCCGGCCGAGCGAGCAGGCCGGCATCTCGGCCAAAGGCGCGCATTGCCCAACGATTTCAATGTGGGTGAACTGTTCGAGGATGTCCCGGTAGCCGGGCAACATGATCCGGACGTCGCTCCACGGGCGCAGCGCCCGGGGCAGGGCGGCGGAAACGGCGGCAAGACCGCCCACCCGGACGAAGTCATCCATTTCCGTGGTTACGAATAAGACCTTCAAGGAACGCCCTCGTACCAACCTGAACTATGACTGATGCAAGAAAGGGTCCAATTTTGATCTACGGCAATGCGCCAGGTAGCCGGTGGTTCCTGGAGAAACGCTTCCATGCCGTGACCGCGCAATCTAGGGTCATGCCGCGCCAGGAAAACCAAAAGGCGAACGAGAAGCCGCAAGGCCGAGGGAGCATCGAGTATGACCATAGATAATCCAGATGAGGGGAATTTGACAGGGAGCTTCGCTGGCCTGCGCGTTATCGATTTTTCAACCACGATCGCCGGTCCCCACTGCACGCGGATGCTCGCCGACATGGGCGCCGAGGTCATCAAGATCGAAACCGTCGAAGGCGAGACCATGCGGACCCGTCCACCGGTGCGGAATCATTGCAGCACCGCGTTCGGGCAGCTCAATGTCGGCAAGAACAGCCTCGTGCTCGATCTGAAATCGCCCGAGGGAGTGGAGGCGGTGCGCCGGCTGGTGGCGAACGCGGACGTGCTGGTCGAGAATTTCCGCCCCGGTGTGATGCGGCGATTGAAGCTCGATTACGCTTCACTGCACGCCCTCAATCCGAAACTGATTTACTGCTCGATCTCCGGCTACGGCCAGACCGGGCCATCGGCCGAACTGCCGGCCTATGCGCCGGTGATCCATGCGGCCTCGGGGTATGAGATGGCGCATCTGGCCTATCAGCCCGGGCGTACCCGGCCGGACTATTGCGGCATCTATCATGCCGACGTGCTCACCGGCGTCTACGCGTTCGGCGCGATCTCGGCGGCGCTGTATCAGCGCGCCCACAATGAAAAGGGCCAGCACATCGACGTTTCGATGCTGGAATCGATGCTGAGCCTGACATTGAACGAATTGCAGTGGTCGCAGTTCGAGGTCAAGGCGACCCAGCGGCCGATGTTCGGCCCGATCGAAACCTCGGACGGTTATGTCATGGTCGCGATCGCCAGCGAAAAAACCTTCCAGAGCCTGATGAAGGTGATCGGTCATCCCGAGTGGGTCAGCGACCCGCGCTTTGCGAAATATTCCGATCGCCGGGAAAACTGGGGCAACCTGATGGAGGGCGTCGAGGCGTGGTCGCGCGCGGTAACGACCGAGCAGTGTCTCGTCGCACTCAATGAGCACGGCGTGCCGTCATCGGCCTATCGCACGGTGGCCGAGGCGCTGAAGGATCCGCAGATCGCCCATCGCGGCGCGTTGGCCGAGGTCCAGGATGGCGGCGGCAGCTTCAAGGTCCTCAATCTGCCGTTCCGCATGTCGGGCGCCAGGGTTTCTGCCGCGAAACGCATGTCGACCCTTGGCGAGCACACGCGTGCCTACCTGAAAGAGACCGGCCTGTCGGAAGACGAAATCGCGGCCTTTGCCGGCAAACCGCCGAAGTCGGCGCGCGGTTGAGGGCGATCGCGCTTCGGCAACAAGGCCCAAGCCTGCGGCTTTTCATCCCGCCTCGCGAACGGCCTTGCCCGGGACTGCGATTCCAGACAATCTTACCGTCAGCCATCGACGATCCGGAACACCGGACGGACGACACTTTGAGAGGGAGCATCCATGACAGCTGCGGTCCGGTCGAGCGCACTCGCGCGATTATTTCTTGTGGCGGGATTTGCGGTCTCGCTCTGTGCCGTTCCCGCCAACGCCCAGAAGAAGGGCGGCAGCATCACGATGGGGCTCGAACTCGATATTGCAGGCTTCGACCCGCTGAAGGTCGGCGTGTACGATACGGCCGCCTTGACGGCGGCTGCGGCGATCTTCGACACCCTCACCTATCTCGATGACAAGGGCGTCGTTCAACCGAAGCTCGCGCTGTCCTGGTCGTCCTCGGAGGATTTCAAGACCTGGACCTTCAAGCTGCGGCCCGGAGTCAAGTTCCACGACGGCACACCGTTCAATGCGAAAGCCTTCAAGGAGAATTTCGACCGGCAGAAAGATCCGGCCAACAAGTGCCGCTGCGCGTTTTACATTTCGTTCGTCAATTCCGTGGAGGCGACCGATGAACTGACACTGGTCTACAATCTGAAGGATCCGTCGGTGAACTTGCCGTCGCTGGTGAGCTTCGCAAGCGGGAACAATTCCGTGCATTCACCGACGGCGTGGAAAGCCAAGGGAGACGACTACAACCGCAATCCGGTCGGCACCGGACCGTTCATATTGAAATCCTGGACCGCGGGCGACCGCTTGGTGCTTGAGAAGAACCCGGACTACTGGGACAAGGACCGCGTTTATCTCGATCGCATCGTCCTGAAGCCGCTGCCGGACGCGCAGTCGCGTTTCGCCAGCCTGCAATCCGGCGAAGCCGATGTCATCTGGGACGATGAGGCCGACGCCGACAATATCCAGAAGGCGCAGAAGGATCCGAAGCTGACGGTGCATACCTATGCCGGCTCCGGCGCGGCGGTTGCAGCCTTCAACACCAAGGTCGCGCCGTTCGACGACGTTCGCGTGCGCCAGGCGCTGGTGATGGCGCTCGATCGCAAGAAGATGTCGCAGGCGCTTACCAATGGCCTGGCCCGGCCAGCCACCAACCCCTATGGCGACGGCTCCTGGGTCAAATGCAAGGACGATGGTGCGCTTCCTGAAGACGCCGAGAAGGCGAAGGCGCTGATCAAGGAATACGGCAAGCCGGTCGAGTTCAAGATGCTCGTCACGGCGACGCCGCGCGGGCGCGCCACCGGCCAGGTGCTGCAACAGTTCTGGAAACGGGTCGGCGCCAACATGGAAATCGAGCAGGTCGACCAGGCCACGATCCCGCCACGTGCCTTCATGCGCCAGTTCCAGGTCACGCCATGGCGGATCGTCGATCTGGCCGATCCCGACGTCCAGATGTATGCCAATTTCCGCACCGGCAGCCCGGTTGCGCTGGCTAACTATTCGAACCCGGAACTAGATCAACTGCTCGACCGCGCGCGGGTCACCGCCGACCAGGCCAAGCGCGCCGAGGATTACTGCGCCATCAGCCGGCTCATCAACAAGGAAGCGATCTGGTACTGGACCTTCCAGAACACCTATTACGCAATGTCGAGCGCGAAGGTTAAAGGCTTGCCGAAGATGTACAGCGGAATCGTCGACGTATCCCGCGTCTGGCTGGAATAACAGCGCATGCTCGGTTTCGTCGCGCGAAGGCTCCTGTATCTCGTGCCGGTGCTGATCGCGGTATCGCTGCTGACGTTTCTGATCGCGTCGCTGCTGCCGGGCGATCTCGCCTACACGATCCTCGGCGATCAGGCGACCCCGGAAAAGGTTGCGGCCCTTCGTCAGGAAATGGGATTGGACCAGCCGATCTGGGTCCGTTACTTCGGCTGGCTCGGTAACATCCTCCAGGGCGATCTGGGCCGATCGTTCCGTACCGGACAAACCGTATTGCAGGCGGTTACCGAGCGGCTTCCGATCTCGCTGGAACTCATGGTCCTGGCCCAGGTCATCGCGCTCGCAATCGGCGTTCCCCTGGCGATCATTTGTGCTGCGCGCAGCGGCGGACCGTTCGATCGCTTCATGACCGGCACCGCTTTCGGCATGCTGTCGGTGCCGACTTTTCTGTCGGCGATCCTGCTGATCTATCTGTTTGCGGTGGAGTTGCGCTGGCTGCCGGCGACGGGCTACGTGCCGTTCGGCGAAGATCCGGCCAAAAACCTGCGGTTCATGGTGCTGCCGGCGTTGACGCTGGCGCTCGCCGAATGGCCCGGCATCATGCGCGTGCTTCGCTCCGACATGATCGCGACGCTGCAGGAAGATTATATCGCGCTGGCCAAGGCCAAAGGCCTGAAGGCATCGCGCATCCTGTTCGTGCACGCGCTGAAGCCTTCGTCGCTGACGCTGGTCACGATCACCGGAATCAATATCGGGCGATTGATCGGCGGCGCCGTCATCGTCGAGACGGTTTTTGCGCTGCCGGGAATCGGCCGGCTCCTGGTCGGCGCCATTACCACGCGCGACCTCATCATTCTGCAGGGCGTGGTGCTGCTGGTCGGAGCCGGATTCGTGCTGATCAACTTCATCGTCGATATGCTCTACGCCATGCTCGATCCGAGGATCCGCCATGGCCACGCTTGAACTCGGCATCGACGCGTCAGTTGCCGAAGCCCCGGTGCGGCGCGGCCGCCGGCTCGGACCGCTGTTCTGGATGGCGATCGTCTGGATGATTTTCGTGTTTGCGGTGGCGATCTTCGCCGACGTGCTGCCGCTGCCGAGCCCGACCGACATGGACATGCTGGAAAAGCGCGCACCGTTCTCGGCAGAGCACTGGCTTGGCACCGACGGCCTCGGCCGCGACGAACTCGCCCGGGTGATCTACGGCGCGCGGATATCGCTGATTGTGGGGCTGTGTGCGCCGATCATCGGGCTCACCTTCGGCGGCGCGCTCGGCATCCTGGCGGGCTATTTCCGCGGCCGATTCGAATCGGTGGTGGTCGGCAGCATGGATGTGCTGCTGGCGTTTCCGCCGCTGATTCTGGCGCTGGCCGTGACCGCCTATCTCGGCCAGTCGATCCTGCACTTGACCTTTATTCTCGGCCTGCTCGGCGTTCCCGCCTTCATGCGGGTGGCGCGGGCGGCAACGCTGACACTGGCGCGCCGCGAATTCGTGATCGCGGCGCAGGCGCTAGGCGCGACGCATACGCGCATCCTGCTGCGCGAGTTGCTGCCTAACGTGATGCTGCCGTTGTTTGCGTTCTTCCTGCTCGCCGTCGCCATCACCATCGTGGCCGAAGGTTCATTGTCGTTCCTGGGCCTCGGCGTGCCGCCGCCGATATCGAGCTGGGGCAGCATGATCGGGGAGGGGCGCGAAAGTCTCGAGATGGCGCCCCGGCTGGCCTTCATTCCCGCCATCGCGATGTTCCTGACCGTCTTGTCCTTTAACCTGGTCGGCGACACGCTCCGGGCTCTCACAGATCCCCGTCAGGGCGCGCTGTGACAGAGGGTACCCTGCTTTCCGTCGAGGATGTCATCGTCGATTTGCCGACGCCGCGCGGCAATCTGCGCGCGGTGGACCGTGTCGACCTCACCATTGGCGTCGGTCGGACGCTCGGCGTGGTCGGCGAGTCCGGTTGCGGCAAGACCATGCTGTCGCGCGCGATCCTGCAATTGCTGCCGAAAAGAGCAAAACTCTCCGGCCGCGTGATGTTCGACGGGCAGGATCTGCTGCAGCTGTCGCCGGAAAAACTGCGCAAGCTTCGTGGCCGTTCGCTGGCGGTGGTGTTCCAGGATCCGATGACCTCGCTCAATCCGGTGCTGACCATCGGCACCCAGTTGATTGAGACCCTGCAGGAACACCTCGAACTCGATATGGCCGCCGCGACCAGGCGCAGCGTCGAGCTGCTCGCAGCGGTCGGCATTCCCGCGCCCGAGCAGCGCCTGATGCAATATCCGCATCAGCTGTCGGGCGGCATGCGGCAACGTGTGGCGATCGCGATCGCGCTATCCTGCGAGCCGAAGCTGCTGATCGCGGACGAGCCGACCACCGCGCTCGATGTCACGATCCAGGCCCAGATCCTCGATTTGCTGGCGCGCGAACAGCGCCGCCGGCATATGGCGATGATCCTGATCACCCATGACCTCGGCGTCGTCGCCGGCCGCACCGACGAGGTCGCGGTCATGTATGCAGGCCGCGTGGTGGAGCGTGCACCGACGCCGGCCTTGTTCAAGAAAATGCGGATGCCCTATACCGAGGCGCTGCTTGCAGCGCTTCCAAAGATCGACGCCGCGCCACATACGCCGCTGCCGGCGATCTCGGGCCGTCCACCCGATCCGACCCGGCCGCTGAAAGGCTGTTCGTTCTCGCCGCGCTGCCGCTATGCGTGGGCCCAATGCCATGTCGAGAAGCCGCGGCTTGAGGAAGCGGACTCGCCCGGTCACCAATTTGCCTGCTTCCGTCCGATCGACGCCAGCGCGGGTGCCAGCGCATGATGCAGCAAGCCTCACCCGCCGTTTCAAACGACCCGCTGCTCGACGTCGATAATCTCGTCGTAGAGTATCCGGTCGGCAACAAGATCGTGCACGCGGTATCCGGCGTTTCCCTGCAGATCGCCCGCGGCGAAACGCTCGGGCTGGTCGGCGAATCCGGTTGCGGCAAGTCGACGCTCGGCCGCGCAGTGCTGCAGCTGCGCCGGCCGGTATCGGGACGGGTGCTGTTCGACGGCCAGGACCTCACGGCGATGCAGGGCGATACGCTGCGCCTGATGCGCCAGCGCGTGCAGCTGATCTTCCAGGACCCGATCGCGTCGCTGAACCCGCGGCGACGGATCGGCGACATCATCGCCGAGCCGCTGATCATCTCGGGCGTCAGGGATGCGGCCAAACGCCAAAAGCTCGTCGACGAAGCGCTCAGCGCCGTCGGGCTTGATCCGGCGCTCGTGGTCGGACGGCTGCCGCATGAATTCTCCGGCGGGCAATGCCAGCGCATCTGCATTGCGCGCGCGCTGGTGCTCAATCCGGAATTCATCGTTTGCGATGAGCCGGTCTCCGCGCTCGACGTCTCGATCCGAGCGCAGATCCTCAACCTGCTGGAGGAGATGAAGGCGCACTATGGCTTGACCCTGCTGTTCATCGCGCATGATCTGGCTGTGGTGAAGGCGGTGAGCGACCGCGTCGCGGTGATGTATCTCGGGAGGTTGTGCGAGGTCGGTCCTTCCGAGCAGTTGTTCGCAAGGCCGGCGCATCCCTATACCGCACTGCTGATCGAGGCGATTCCGATGCCCGATCCCGACGTGCGTCCCGCCGAGACCGTGCCGGTCGGCGAGCCGCCTTCGCCGATTTCGCCGCCATCCGGCTGCCGTTTTCGGACCCGCTGTCCCCGCGCGGACCAGCGGTGCAGCGACGAGATGCCGGAACTTCGCGCCGTGGCGTCCGGACAGTTCGTGGCTTGCCATCATCCGCTGATCTGAATATCGAAGGATCGAGTGCGTTTGTCTCGTCTGGACAGACGTGGCAATGTCGGGCCGAAATTACCCATTCAAGAACAAGAATGACGGGAGAGAACCGATGAAAAGTTTCCAGGTCGCCGAGTTCAACGCCCCTCTGAAAGAAGTCGATCATCCGACGCCGGAGCCCACGGGCTCGCAGGTGTTGATCAAGGTGAAGGCGGCCGGCGTCTGCCACAGCGATCTCCACATCTGGGAGGGCGGCTACGATCTCGGTCACGGGCGCAAGCCGCTGTCGCTGAAAGACCGCGGCGTTTCGCTGCCCCGCACGATGGGCCACGAGACCGTTGGCGAGATCCTGGCTTTCGGTCCCGACGCCAAGGCCGCGAGCGGTGGCCTTAAGGTCGGCGACGTCACGCTGGTCTATCCCTGGCTCGGTTGCGGCAAATGCGAGACCTGTGTCGGCGGCGACGAGAACATGTGCGTCGTCAAGCCGAACTCGCTCGGCGTCTATTGCGACGGCGGCTACGCCGATCACATGACCGTGCCGCACCCGAAATATCTGTTGAACCTGAACGGGCTCGATCCCGTCACGGCGGCGCCCTATGCGTGCTCGGGTGTCACCACCTACAGCGCGCTGAAAAAAGTCGAGAACGTCCTGCATACGCCGATCGTGATCTTCGGCGCCGGCGGCCTCGGCCTGATGGCGCTGTCGCTTCTGAAGGCGATGGGCGGCAAGGGCGCCATCATGGTTGATATCGACGCGCGCAAACGCGAAGCCGCCGAGGCGGCAGGCGCGCTTGCGACCGTCGACGGCAAGGCCGCGGATGCACTGGAGCAGCTGCAGAAAAAAGCCGGCGGTCCGATCCGCGCGGTGATCGACCTCGTCGGCAATGCCCAGACCACGCAGCTCGGTTTCGACTGCCTGACCAAGGGCGGCAAGCTCGTGATCGTCGGCCTGTTCGGCGGCGGGGCGACCTTCGCGCTGCCGCTGATTCCGATCAAGGCCATCACGATCCAGGGCAGCTATGTCGGCAATTTGCGAGAAACCCAGGAGTTGCTCGATCTGGTCCGCAGCAAAAAGATCGCGCCGATCCCGGTTACGACAATGCCGCTCGCCAAGGCCAACGAGGCGCTGACCGATTTGCAGAAGGGCAAGCTGGTCGGCCGCGCGGTGCTGACGCCGTAGAGTATTTTTCCGTCATGCCCGGCCTTGTGCCGGGCATCCACGTCTTGCTTCTCGAAACAGCGATGAAGACGTGGATGGCCGGGAAAGGCGAGCGGAAGCGACGCCGTCCTTTCAGACGGCTTTGCCCGGCCATGACGAACTCATTATCAATCCGTCGTGAAGGAAATCCATGTCCGCCAATAACGCACTCCACATCGCCGTACTCGGCGGCGATGGCATCGGCCCCGAAGTGATGGCCCCGGCGCTCGAAGTCTTGCGAAAGATCGAGGAGACAACGGATCTGAAATTTCGCTTCACCGACGCGCCGGCGGGCGCCAATAATTATCTGGCGACAGGAAAATCGATGCCGGACAGCACGGTGCGGCTGTGCGAAGAAGCCGACGCCATCTTGCTCGGCGCCTGCGGTCTGCCGTCGGTACGCTACCCAGACAATACCGAGATCGCGCCGCAGATCGAACTGCGCATGCATTTCGATCTCTATGCCGGCGTGCGCCCGGCGCGGCTGATTCCGGGCGTGCCGAGCCCGATCGTCGGCGCCGATCAGAAGGGCATCGATCTGGTTCTGATCCGGGAATCCACCGAAGGCCTGTTCGCGTCGATGGGCAAGGGCGTCGTGACCGATACCGAGGCGCGCGAGACACTCGTCATCACCCGCAAGACCTCGGAACGGCTGTTCGAGTTTTCATTCCGCCTCGCTGAACGCCGCAAGGCGCGCGGGCGCACGAATGGCGGGCTAACCTGTGTCGACAAGGCAAATGTGTTCAGGGCGTTCGCGTTCTTCCGCGGGATGTTCGACGAGGCCGCGCAACGCCACCCTGATGTCAGGGCCGAGCGGGTTTACGTCGATGCCTGCTCGCTCATGATGGTGAAGCGCCCCTGGGATTTCGACGTCATGGTGACGGAGAACATGTTCGGCGATATTCTTTCCGACCTCGCCGCCGGCCTGATCGGCGGTCTCGGCATGGCGCCGTCGGCGGATATCGGCGACCGCCACGCGGTGTTCCAGCCCTGCCATGGCACGGCGCCCGATATCATGGGGCAGGGCAAGGCCAATCCAACGGCCATGATCCTTTCGGCGGCGATGATGCTGGACTGGCTCGCCGAAAAGCACGGGCTGGAGACCGCCGCCGAAGCCGGCGAGCGCATCGAGCGCGCGGTCGACAAGGCCTATGCGAATGGAATCAAACCGATGGAGTTCGGCGGCGGCAACGGCACGGCGGATATTACCAAGGCGGTGCTGGCGGCGTTGTGATTTTTGTAGGGCGGATTGAGCCGAAGGCGTAATCCGCCGTCTCGTTGTCGACAGAACGGCGGATTGCGCTCACGCTAATTAGCGAAGGATAACCCACCGAAGCAAGCAAGATGGCGGATTACGCTGACGCTAATCCGCCCTACGAAGACTCATCGTCCCTTGAACTTCGGCTTGCGCTTTTCCATGAACGCAGTGCGGCCCTCGCGAAAATCCTCCGAGTCCATGCAGGCGGTGCCGATCTGCTTGATCGCGTCCATGTCGCGACGGCTTTCGTCTTTCAGCACCTCGGCGATGGTGATCTTGGCGGCCTTGATCGCGAGCGGTGCGTTGCCGGAAATCGTGCGTGCGATCTCCATGGTCGCGTCCCACAAATCAGGCCCGGGCAAGACGCGGTCGACGAGCCCGATCCGCAATGCTTCGGTGGAGTCGATCCGCATGCCCGTGTACATGATGAGCCGCGCCCAGGACGGGCCGACCAGCGAGACCAGGTGCTTGAGGCCGTCATAGCCATAGGCGATGCCGAGCTTGGCGGCGGGAATGCCGAACTGGCTGTTGTCGGCCGCAAGCCGGATGTCGGCCAGCATCGCAACCTGCATGCCGCCGCCGAGACAGAAGCCCCGGATGCAGGCGATCGTCGGCTTCGGATAGTCCGCCAACAGCGCGCGCTGTGCGGCGCTGCGTTTTGAGTACTCTTCGGAGGCTTCGGCGTTGTGGCGGGTCTTTTCGAACTGGCTGATGTCGGCGCCC
Source organism: Bradyrhizobium sp. AUGA SZCCT0160 (assembly GCF_018130105.1). Classification (NCBI taxonomy): domain Bacteria; kingdom Pseudomonadati; phylum Pseudomonadota; class Alphaproteobacteria; order Hyphomicrobiales; family Nitrobacteraceae; genus Bradyrhizobium; species Bradyrhizobium sp. AUGA SZCCT0160. The sequence continues at coordinate 47,439 of NZ_JAFCMD010000008.1, read as the reverse complement.
GAGACGAACGCCTTGTCGCCGGCGCCGGCCATGATCACGACGCGGATGTCGGGATTGTCGCGCAATTCGATCAGCGCGCTGCCGAGCCCTTCCCACATCTCGAGCGACATCGCGTTGCGCTTCTCGGGATTGTTGAAGGTGATAACCCCGACGCCGTCGCTGACGCGCTGCAGGATCTTGCCGTCGGCGTAGGATTTTTCAGAGTTGTTGGGAATATCTAGCATCGCTCGGACTCCGGTCCGTGTTCAGGAGGCTTTCGGCTGTCGTGCCACGGTTCGGCGATCCCGGGCAAGGTCTGGAAGCACGCCCAATCCTGCCATGCGTTTTCGCTGTGGCGTGCTATGGTGGTTCGCAACAGACAAGAAGCAAGAAGCGTCATTCTCTCGGGAGGAATGCATGCCGCTGACGCGCCGGGAAGCGATTGCGGGATGCGGCGGTGGGCTGGCCTGGCTGGCCGTTTCGCCAGCGCAGGCCCAGGCGACCTATCCCAACCGGACGATCAGGATGATCGTGCCGTATCCGCCGGGCGGCACCACCGACCTGCTTGGCCGGCTGGTCACCGACCAGTTCAGGAGCGGCCTGGATGCAACCGTCATTGTCGAGAACAAGCCGGGGGGCGGTACCACGCTGGGCGCAGACCTGGTCGCAAAGTCGGAGCCCGACGGCTACACGCTGCTGATGGCGACCTCGACCACGCTCGCCATCAACAAGACGCTGTACAGGAAATTACCCTACGACCCCACAAAGGACTTTGAGCCGATCGGCCTTGTGGCCGGCGTGCCCTTTGCGCTGATCGTCAACCCGACGATCCCGGCCAAGACGCTACCGGAGTTCATCGCCTACGCCAAATCAAAGCCCGGCCTCAGCTATGGCTCGGCCGGCAATGGAAGTCCGCAACATCTCGGCGCCGAAATGCTGAAGTCGGCAGCCGGAATCGATGTCCGCCACGTGCCATATCGCGGCAGTGTGCCGGCGATGCTCGATGTGATCGCGGGGCATATCCCCTTCATGGTGGTGGACCTGCAGCCGGCGCTGCAACAGATCCGCGAAGGCAAGGTCAGGGTGCTCGGCGTGACCACGCCCAAGCGCGTTTCGATTGCGCCTGATATTCCCACCCTCGCCGAAGCGGGCCTCACCGGCTTTGAACTGGTGGCCTGGCAGGGCGTGGTCGCGCCGGCGGGCACGCCGCGCCCGATCGTCGATGCATTAGCGGCGCAACTCGCGAAGCTGATGGCTGACCCGCCAACGCGGGAGAAGTTGATAAAGCTTTCGCTGGAGCCGCTGCCGCCGTCGACACCGGACAGTTTTGCAGCTTACATCAAGACCGAAGTCGAGCGCTGGGCCGTGATCGTCAAGAACTCCGGCGCCGAACTCGAATAACAAGAATGCCTCTGCCAAGAAGTCCTCTGTAAAGGCTCCTCTACAAGCGCACGGTCAGTGTCCGGCATGAATGATAGCAATGTCCTGATCGTTGGCGCCGGACCGGTCGGGCTCACCCTTGCGATCGACCTGGCGTGGCGCGGCATCGACGTGACCGTGGTGGAAACGCGGGCGCCCGCAGCGCCGCCGGAACCGAAATGCAACCACGTCGCCGCCCGCACCATGGAGATCTTCCGGCGGCTGGGCCTCGCCGAAACAATCCGCAATGCCGGATTGCCGGCGGATTATCCGCACGACATCAGCTACCGCACCTCGTTCACCGGGCAGGAGCTGACGCGGATTCACATTCCCTGCCGGCGCGATCGCTTCACCGCGACGGATGGCCCCGATTGCAACTGGCCGACGCCGGAGCCGCCGCACCGCATCAACCAGATATTCCTTGAGCCGATCCTGTTTGCGCACGCGGCGGCGCAATCGCGCATCCGGATCATCAACCGGACCTCGGTCGAGGACGTCGTGGTGGAAGATACCGGCGCGCGCATGAGCTTGCGTGATCTCGACACCGGCGCCGTGAGGACCGTGAATTGCCGTTACCTGATCGGTTGCGACGGCGCGCGCTCGATTGTTCGCAAGGCGATCGGCGCCGAATTGTCCGGCGATGCCGTGATCCAGCGCGTGCAGTCGACCTACATTCGCGCACCCGGGCTGATCGATCGTCAGCGATGCGAACGCGCGTGGGGCACCGGTGCCATCAACCCGCGCCGCTCGGGCATGGTATATGCGATCGACGGTCGCGAGCGCTGGCTGGTGCATAATTACATGAAGCCGGGCGAGGGCGGTTTCGACGAGGTCGACCGCGATGCCTGTCTGCGCACCATCCTCGGCATGGAAGGTGATTTCAACTACGAGATCCTCTCAAAGGAAGACTGGTACGGCCGCCGGCTGATCGCCAGCAAGTTTCGTGATCGCTGCGCCTTCATCGCCGGCGATGCCGCGCATATCTGGGTGCCCTACGCCGGCTACGGCATGAACGCAGGGATTGCGGACGCCATGAATCTGTCGTGGCTGCTGGCGGCGCATCTCAACGGCTGGGCGCCACCCTCCATCCTCGACGCCTATGAAGCGGAACGCTGGCCGATCACCAGCCAGGTGTCACGGTTTGCGATGTCGCATGCGGAAGCCGAAATTCGCCGCCGAGGGTCGGTGCCAGCGGACATCGAGGCGGCGGGTCCGCAAGGCGAGCGCGTGCGCGAAGAAATCGGCCGGCTCACCTATGAGATCAACGTCCAGCAATATGCCTGCGCCGGCCTCAATTTCGGCACCTTTTACGATCGCTCGCCGATCATCGCCTATGACGGCGCCGCGGCTCCGGCCTACACGATGAGCCTCTATACGCCCTCGACAGTCCCGGGCTGCCGTACGCCGCATTTTCGGCGCGCCGACGGAAGTTCGATTTACGACGCCATGGGCGAGGGGTTTACGCTGTTGAGGTTCGATTCAGCCGCAGACGTCGCTGCGCTCGAGGCGGCGGCTCGCGTGAGGGGTGTGCCGCTTGCGGTGCTCGATGTCGAGGGAGCGGACATTGCCACCGGTGATGGCAACGGTCTGGTGCTGCCGGGTCTGGTGTTGTCGCGGCCGGACCAGCACGTGGCCTGGCGGGGCGTTCGCGTGCCGGACGATCCGCTCGGGCTGATCGATCGTGTGCGCGGTGCCGGAAGCTAGAGCCGTTTCGGTTCTGACGGAGTCACAACCGGGCTCTATTTGTCGAAGCGTGGATTGTTGGAGCCGTGGTTATTCGCGGCGTATTTTTTTGACGCGTACTTTTTTTGACGCATACTTTTCACGCGTGTTCTTCGCGCGAACCGGCCCCGGTCCGCGCGAAAGCACCAGGCAACCGATCAGTCTTCGTTCGCTGCGATCGATTCCATCAAGGACACCAGCTGACGTTGTACGGTCTGGTCCTTGATCTTGCTGTAGGCTCGCAACAACCGCAGGCTGAAAGCGCTGTCGAGGAACAGCAGGCTCTCGACCTCACGCGCCTTGCCGTCGCCGTCGTAGAAGAAGGTGACGGGCACATCAAGCGCGGTAGCGATCTGCTGAAGACGAGCTGCGCCGACACGGTTGACGCCCTTCTCGTACTTCTGGACCTGCTGGAAGCTGACGCCGAGCTTGTCGCCAAGCTCTGCTTGCGAGATCTTCTGCTCAACACGCCGCAGGCGAATCCGCTTGCCCAATTCAATGTCGGGTTTGCCGGCACTGCGCTGCTTCATCTTCTTTGCTGCTGATGTTTTCATTCTGGTTTTACCGTCCTTCGATCGGGAAACCCTGAGCGATCGAGCCAGGGGTTCATCCGCATTTACCGCGTTAAGTTCGTCAGGGTCGTGAGTTCGTCGTTAGAACCACGGGATATCGAGTGATTGCGGGATGGTAGCCAAACGCATTTGCGCATTGGAAACACCCTGATACCGGCGCCGTCGGCTGCCTCCAGCCATTGGCGCCCGGGGCATAATTTAGCAAAACCCCGCACCCGTACATTTGGCAAACTATTCGACAAACTACAACCACCGCGAGTTCACTTGCCACAGATTTTGGGAGCATACTTACCGTGTAACGCCTGTGTACCCGGTACTTCTACGGATATTTGTGGCGGGTTGTGGGCCGATGAAATACCTCTTTAGGTGTACGAAAGGACTTCCCGTGGCTTGTATCGAGCACATGCCTCAACCGTGATATCTGAAAAAATACAGCACGGTCGATACGATTTTCAAATCGATAGTGTGCTGGACAATTGAGTAAAACTTCTGGATCATCAGGTCAGGCTCTCACACGATCCATTGCGTGACAGCGGCCGAATTATTTTGGTGCCTTTTCGTGGAGAGGCTCATGAAGCGACGATCCGAACCGCCTCCAATCTATCTTGCAAGCTCGGGAACTGACAAAATGCCGGCGGCCCATTCAGAAGAACGATTGTTGTCGCTCCTCGCAACGCTGGAGGAATGTCGGGCGTTTCTGATGGATAAGGCCAGCCCGGAGGCCGCGAGATTGCTGTCGCTGGCCATTCTCGAGCTTCGGATGGAACTGCATCGGGTGACGGATTCCGAACTCAAGGCGCTGTGCGACCTGATGGTGACGGATGCTCAGGCTGCGCATACCACCAAGGCCGCACCGGGCCCGCGGTTGCCGCCTTATTTGAAGCTCATCAAATAAGCGCTGCCTTCGGCCCGATAGGCCTGCGCAAAAACTCCCCGACCGGCCGGCCTGCACGGCGCCTTTGCCGGTGCGACTCGTTGTCGCTCTTTGGTTGCGGGCAACCCATCCCGGCTCCAGCCTGCGGTGACATCCTCCGGTTAGGCCCTTCGAACTCGCGCCGCGGCTTGTCGCGGTCGAAATCGCTATCCGCTCAAGTCTCCTGCTCGAGCGCCGCAGTCACCGTGCAGACGACGCCGCGGGGCAGGAAGTCGACGGTGGCCTCGCCGCCGAGCTGGTCTCGCGCGCTGCGCTCGATCAGGCGCGAGCCGAAACCGCGCTGCACCGGCGCAGAAACGTGCGGCCCGCCGGACTCGCTCCAGATCATCCGAAGTTTGCGGCCACCGCCTTGTGCGATGATCTCCCAATCCAGCGTAACGGTTCCACTGTCGTTCGACAGCGCACCGTATTTTGCGGCATTGGTCGCGATCTCGTGCACGATCATCGACAGCACCACGGCGAGCCGCGGCGATAGCGGCACCTTCGGTCCGAACATCCGCACCCGCTCCGGATTGTTGAGCAGATAGGGATTGCGAACCCGTGCGACGACGTCCTGCAGTTCGGACCCCTGCCACTTCTCCCGGCTGAGCAGATTATGCGCTTCGGCGAGCGCACCCAGCCGGCCCTCGAATGTCTCACGCTCGGTCCGGCTGGCGCTGCGAAAGGTCTGCATGGCGATCGACTGCAGGATCGCGAGCGTGTTCTTGACGCGGTGGTTGAGCTCGTCAACTAGGAGATCGTGCAGCATCTCGCCGCGCGCAATCGCCGTCGCCATCCGCACTGCAAAGCCAAGGCCGACCAGCAGCAGCACGCCACCGATCACGCTGGTGATCGCCAGATTGCGCCATAACGGGGCGACCAGCGAGCTTTCCGCAATCCCGCCGGCGACCGTCCAGCCGGTGAGCGAGGAGCGCGCAACGCCGGTGGTCAGCGGCGCGCCTTCGAGCGACGCGGTCGCAAAGGTTCCCTCGGGTTTGCGAAACAGCTCCGCATAGAGCGACGGCGATGCCCGCTGGCCGATCGTGTTCTGCGGGTTCGGTACAAGGTCGAGGTTGTTGCGCAGCTGAAGACAGGCGTGACCGAGGAGAACAGCTGGCGCCCTTCGCGGTCCGCCACCAGCACGACGCCGTCCCTGCCATATTGTTCGAGAAAGCCGGTAACGATGCGGCGGAAACCGTCGAAGTCGCGGTCCCGCAGCGCGTTGGTCAGCGACAGCACCTGAAGCCCGCCGATCATGCGCTGCATTTCGGCATCGAGCACGAGGCGGATGCCGCGCACGGTCTCCAGCACGCGCTGCGTCGCGTCCTTGCGGTCCTGGACGTAATTGTTGAAAACGATGCCGGCCGCGAAAATGATCAGCGGCAGCGTGGTTCCCGCCACCAGAAGGACGAGACGCATCGACAGTGAACGCTTTGGCAATGCTCGTCCCGGATCGGCGCCCCCAAACCGGCGCGAGCATAGGAGAAGCAGCCGGCATCCGCCAAGGATTTTAGTCCGATTTCGCGTTCGTGACCGGCGGAGCGGCGGCCTGCGTGGTGCGCCGCATCATTGCGTAAGCTGCAGCGCTGTGCTGTTCGATCCGCGCATTGGAATTAGCTTCCATCGCAACGTTCTTTTGAATACGCTTCGAAAATTGCAAGCCGCAACGTCGGCAAAGCTCACGACCCGGTACAAGGGCGGAGCACAGGGAGGGACAACATGAAACGCAGAACAGTATTAACCGGGCTCGGTGCGACAGCGGCCGTCTTTGGAATGCCGTCCATCTTAAAAGCGCAGGCGCCGGTCACGCTGAACGGCGCCGTGCAGTTCAACGACGACCACGCGTTTACCAAGGCGCTGGTTCGGTTCGAAGAGCTGGTGAAGAAGTATTACGGCAAGCCCGTCAATTTCACGCTGCACAAGAACTCGTCCCTCGGTCTCGAGAAGCAGTATTTCGAGTACATGTCGCAGGGCAAGGCGGTCGATTACGGCATCGTCTCTCCGGCCCACATGTCGACCTTCGCCAAGGCGGCGCCGTTCATCGATGCTCCCTTTGTGTTCAAGGGTATCGACCACATGAACAAGGTCGTCGAGGCGAACATCCTGGCGCCGGTCGCCGACGAAGTCGCTGCGAAGGCCGAGGTGGTGCTGATCGGGTACGCCGGGGGCGGCATCCGCAACATCTTCGCTAACAAGCCGCTCAAGAACCTGGCCGACATCAAGGGCCTCAAGGTGCGTGTACAGGGCGCGCCGATCTGGTCGAAGACGTTTGCCGCCGCCGGCATGTCTCCGACGGTCATCGCCTATAATGAGGTCTACAACGCCATCCAGAATGGCGTGATCTCGGCCGGCGAGAACGAAGCCGCCGGCGTCGAGGCGATGAAGTTCTACGAAGTGGCCCCGCACCTCAATCTGACCCAGCATGCGGTGTCGATCCGGCCGATCTGCTTCTCGGTCAAAACGCTCAAGACCCTGCCCAAGGATCTGCAGGACGCCATCATGAAGGCGGGCAAGGAGGCCGGGGACTTCGGCCGCAAGCTCGAGTCGAGTGAGGAAGTCATCAAGCTCGACGCGCTGGAAAAGGCGGGCAAGCTCAAGCGCGTGCCGTTCGAGGAGCGCGACGCCATGAAGAAGCTCGCCGATCCCGTGATGGCTACCTACGCCAAGGAAATCGGCGCAGAGGCCATCTTCGAGAAAATCAACGTCGCCTAGGGCTGCGCGTCGCAGACCGGAGTTTCGGGGCAAGCTTCACCGCTTGCCCCGTTCGATGAGTGTTACCGCGCGGGGGCGCCAATGACCGAACTGCCGATCGATTTCAACCCGTCGCTGTGGCGGCGACTGACGCGCGCCTACGGCAAATTGCTGGAAATCCTGCTGGCCGCCTGCGTCGGAATCCTGGTGATTCCCGTCACGCTGCAGATCATCTCGCGCTATACGCCGTTCATCCCATCCTACATCTGGACCGAGGAGATGGCGCGGTTCCTGTTCGTCTGGACCATCATGATCGGGGCGATGGTCGGCGTCAGGGAGGCTCAGCATTTCGAAGTCGATGTCTGGCCCGATTTGTCGCGGCGGTCGGAGGCCGCTGTGCGGATCACGGGACGGCTCGGGATATTGGCGCTGGCGCTGGTGTTTGTGTGGGCGGGCCTTGAGTTCACGCGGTTTGCCTGGAACAGGACGTCGGAGCTGGCCGATCTGCCGCTCTGGCTGATTCACGTCGCATGGCCGGTGGCAGGCTTCACGTGGATCGCGTTCGCGGGCGAACAGATCGTCGATGAGGCGCGGATCTTGTTCGGGGTGGCACGATGAGCGGCAGCGTTCTTTCCGCCGGGCAGGCCGCTATGGTCCTGTTCGGCGTTTTCATCGGCCTGCTCATCCTGCGCGTACCGGTCGCGTTCGCGCTCGGGCTTGCCTGCCTGCCGATCCTGCTGATCGAGCCGCGGCTGTCGATGATGATGCTCGCGCAGGAAACCTTCAACGCCTACAACTCCTTCATCCTGCTGGCGGTGCCGTTCTTCCTGCTGACCGCGAACCTGATGAGCATCGGCGGCATCACCGACCGCCTGGTGTCGCTGTCGCGTTCGATGGTCGGGCACTGGCCAGGCTCGCTGGCGCAGATCAACGTCGTGCTGTCGGTGTTCTTCGCCGGCATCTCCGGCTCCTCGACCGCGGATGCGGCGAGTCAGTCGAAGATCTTCATCGATGCCCAGACCAAGGAAGGCTACGACCTCTCGTTTTCGATCGCCATCACCGCGGTGTCGGCGGTGCTTGCGGTCATCATCCCGCCGTCGATCCTGATGATCGTGTGGGGCGGGTTGATCTCGACGTCGATCGCGGCGATGTACCTGGCCGGCATCGTCCCCGGATTGTTGATCGCGGGCGCGCAGATGGTCACCGTGCATGTCTATGCGGTGCGCCGCGGCTATCCGACCTATCCAAAGTCGAGCTGGGTCGAGATGCGTTGCGCGCTCTGGCGATCTATACCGGCGCTGATCACCCCGTTCATCATCGTCGGAGGCATTCTGCTCGGCTGGTTCACGGCAACCGAGTCCGCCTGCGTCGCGGTGCTGTATTCGGTGGCGCTGTCGGCTTTCTTCTACCGCGAAACCGGCGCCAAAGAACTTTACAAGGCCTTGCTCGACACCGGGCGCCTCGCCGGCGTCGCGCTGTTCTGTATCGGCACGGCGAGCGCATTCGGCTGGCTGCTCGCCTACTACAAGATTCCGCAGGAACTGCTGGCCAACGTCTCGACATGGGGCATGGGGCCGATCGCGGCGGGCTTCTTCATCTCCTTCTGTTTTCTGGTGGTCGGCTGCTTCCTCGATGCCATTCCGGCGATCGTGATCGTCGGCACCGTGCTGGAGCCCCTGGCGCGGGCGGTCGATCTCCATCCGGTGCAGTTCGCGATCATCTCGATCGTCTCGCTGGCGTTCGGGCTGGTGACGCCGCCTTACGGGTTATGTCTGATGATCGCGTGTTCGATTGCCGGGGTGCGGCTGCGTTATGCGCTCAAGGACACCGTGATCATGCTGATCCCGATGCTGCTGGTGCTGGCGGCGCTGATCATCTGGCCCAGCGTATCGCTGTTCCTGCCGCGCCTGATCGTGCCGGAGATGTTGAAATAGCAGGCCATCTATCCCGCGGCGATCATGCCGCGGGATGAGGCTCCGGCTTCAGAGATTGCTGTCGGTGATCGCCGCATACACCAGGGTGCGCAGCTCGCGCCGCAGCGGATAGGCGCTCGACGGCAGCACCTGGGTCATGAAGATCGTGATCAATTCTTCGGCGGGATCGATGAAGAACGAGGTCGTCGCCGCGCCGCCCCAATTATACTCGCCGGGGCTGCCGGGAATCAGCGTCTGCTCGGGATGCATGGTGACGGCAAAGCCGAGGCCGAAGCCGATGCCGTTATAGGTGGCTTCGCTGAACAGTGAGCGCGACATGCCAGGCAGGTCCAACCCGCCGGGCAGATGGTTCGACGTCATCAGCTTCAGCGTCTTTGGCCCGATGAGCCTGACGCCGCCAAGCTCACCGCCATTGAGGAGCGCCCGGCAGAAGGTGAGATAGTCGGCCGCGGTCGAGCACAATCCGCCGCCGCCGGAGACGAGCGAGGGCGGGGTAAGGAACGAACTCGTAGCCGGGTCATCCTGCAGCTTCAATGTGGCCTCGCCGGCCGTCATGCCGATCTGTACGCCGGCGGAATAGCAGGCCGCAAAACGATGCGCCTTGTCTGCCGGCACGAAGAAGTCGGTGTCGTTCATGCCGAGCGGATTGAAGATGCGTTCCTTCAGGAACTGCTCGAACGGCATGCCGCTGATCTTGCCGATCAGGTAGCCGACCACGTCGGTGGCAACCGAATAGTTCCAAGCTTCGCCCGGCGAAAATTCCAATGGGATCTTGGCAAGATCCTCGATCATGCTTTGCAGCGTGCCGGCCTTGATGACCTCGCCGATCTTGTTCTCGCGATAGGCGGCGTCGACATTGGAGCGCTGCTGGAAGCCATACGTAAGACCCGAGGTGTGCCGCAACAGGTCCACGATCAGCATCGGCCGCGACGGTGGCCGGGTCAGGAAGGCCGGGAAGCTGCCGGCCTGGAACACGCCGAGGTTCTTCCATTCCGGAATGTATTTGTGGACGGGCTCGTCGAGCGCGACGCGGCCCTCCTCGAGCAGCATCATGAAAGCCACGCTCGTGATCGGCTTGGTCATCGAATAGATGCGGAAGATGGTGTCGTCCTTGACCGGGACCTTGCGCTCGAGGTCGGCAAAGCCCTGCGCGGTCGAATGCACGACCTTGCCGCGGCGGTAGATCAGGACCTGTGTTCCCGGGAAGCGGCCGGCGTCGATGTAGCGCTGCTTGAGATGGTTCTCGAGACGATCCAGCGCCGGCTTCGACATTCCGGCAGACTCGGGCGAGGCGGGGGTAGGGGCTAGCATCAGGGCTGATCTCCGGCTGGCGAGGGAGCCTTGATAGCCGAAAAGTGTGCCCCGTTCCAACCGCCTGCGCTTACCCCGTGCGGTATGGTGGTGTAGGCTTGACCGAGCCACCATGCACCCCGCAGGACAGCCAAAATGCCCCAATTCAACGAAACCGAACTGACCGCCGCTGTGATCCGCAGCTTCGATGACACGCCGGATCCGCGGGCGAAATTCCTGCTGCAGGAATTGGTGAAATCGTTGCACGATTATGTCAGCCGGACCGATCTCACCTTCGAGGAATGGGAATACGCGATCGATTTCCTGACCCGGACCGGCCAGAAGTGCACCCCGATCCGCCAGGAATTCATCCTGCTCTCCGACGTGCTCGGGGTCTCGATGCTGGTCGACGCCGTCAACCACCGCGAACGCGAAGGCGCCACCGAGACCACCGTGCTCGGGCCGTTCTATGTCGGCGAACACAAGGTGACGCCGCACGGCACCGACGTCTCGGCCAATTTGCCGGGCGAGCGGATGTTCGTGCAGAGCCGCGTCACGGATCTTGCGGGCAAGCCGCTGGCGAATGTTCCCGTCGATATCTGGCACGCCGATGACGAAGGCTATTACGATTCACAGAAGGCGTCTTATGCCACCGAGGGACCCTCGTCGCGGGCGCGCTTCGTCACCGATGACGATGGCCGGTTCTTCTTCCGCACCATTTTGCCGTGCAGCTATCCGATCCCGACCGACGGTCCGGTCGGCGAAATGATCATCCAGACGCGGCGGCACGCGATGCGGCCGGCGCATGTGCACTTCCTGGTCGATGCGCCTGGCTATCAGCCGCTGATCACGCATGTGTTCATGGAGGGCGACAAATATCTCGATTCCGACGTGGTGTTCGGCGTCAAGGACGAGCTGGTCGCGAAGATTGAAAAACGCACTGACGCAACGATGCCGGACGGCAAGCCCGCGGCCGCGCCGTGGCACCTGATGACCTACGAATTCAGGATGAAACCGGGCGATGGTGCCGCCCCAAAACCGATGATGGCCAAGACATCTGACAAGGCCACCGACAACGCCAAAGAGCACGCCTGAGGCAGGCTGGTGCGACTCTGCCCAATCCTTGTGCGGCGCACAATGATTGGGCGAATCGCAAATTTGAAAAGCGATGACTGGTTCCTGACCGCTGCCGATTTTTGCGGCATTGGTTCTGCATCGCACTGATATTTAAAAGTTTTTTGTAGTGAAGAAGGCTTGGCACGAAGCTTGAATAGCTAGTGCTGACGCCATTGATGCCGTCCCTTGAGACCACTCATCCGAATTGTGACGCCGCACTCCGGGGGCATCCCTGGAACGCGCCCTCGTGCGACCACGCGCGGTGGTCAATTCGGACGGCCCCATTTCCAACGAAGGATAGAGAGACCCATGACCAAGCCCACCCATCCGACCTCACGCGGCCTCAGCCGCCGCCGGCTCTTGAAAGCGACCGCTGGTACGGCGGCGTTGCTGGCCGCGGCCAAGCTAAATTTCCCGGCCGGCGCCTTCGCGCAAGGGGCGGGTCCGGAAGTGAAGGGGGCCAAGCTCGGCTTCATCGCGCTCAGCGATGCCGGCGCGCTGTTCGTGGCCAAGGACAAGGGCCTGTTCGCCAAGCACGGCGTCCCCGATGTCGACGTGCAGAAGCAGGCCTCATGGGGCACCACGCGCGACAACCTCGTGCTGGGGTCGGAAGGCAACGGCATCGATGGCGCGCATATCCTCACCCCGATGCCGTATCTGATCTCGGCCGGCAAGGTGACGCAGAACAACCAGCCGACGCCGATGTACATCCTGGCGCGGCTCAATCTCGACGCGCAGTGCATCTCGGTCTCCAATGAATACGCCGATCTCAAGGTCGGCCTGGACGCCAAACCGTTCAAGGAAGCGCTGGAAAAGAAGAAAGCTGCCGGCAAGCCGATCAAGGCGGCGATGACGTTCCCGGGCGGCACGCACGATCTGTGGATCCGTTACTGGCTCGCCGCCGGCGGCATCGACCCCGACAAGGACATCGAAACCATTACGGTGCCGCCGCCGCAGATGGTCGCCAACATGAAGGTCGGCACCATGGACTGCTTCTGCGTCGGCGAACCCTGGCCCGGCCAGCTCGTGCATCAGAAGATCGGCTACACCGCGGTCAACACCGGCGAGCTCTGGAACAAGCATCCCGAGAAATCCTTCGCGATGCGCTCGGCCTGGGTCGACAAGAATCCGAAGGCTGCGCAGGCCATCACCATGGCGATCCAGGAGGCGCAGCAATGGGCCGACAAGATGGAGAACAAGGAAGAACTCGCCACCATCATGGGCAAGCGGCAGTGGATCAACTGCCCGGTTGAGGACATTCTCGATCGCGCCAAGGGCAAGTTCGACTACGGCACCGGCAAGGTGGTCGAGAACTCGCCGCACATCATGAAGTACTGGCGCGACCACGCCTCCTATCCGTTCCAGAGCCACGATCTCTGGTTCATGACCGAGGACATTCGCTGGGGCAAGTTCGAGCCGGGCTACGACTCCAAGGCACTGATCGCCAAGGTCAATCGCGAGGACATCTGGCGCGATGCCGCCAAGGCGCTTGGCGTCGCGGCTGCGGATATTCCGGCCTCGAAGTCACGCGGCAAGGAGACCTTCTTCGACGGCAAGGTGTTCGATCCGGAAGATCCGGGCGCGTACCTGAAGTCGCTGTCCATCAAGCGTGCTGATGTCTGATCCGGCAGGACCGCCCGCAAGCGGGCGGTCCGCCTCGTGAACACGGAGACGCATTTCCCATGAACATGCCTGCGATCAAGACCGAACCCGCCACCGCGATTGTTACGCACGCGGCGGCCCCGGTTGCCACCCCGGTCGTGGCGATGACGCCGAAGCGTCCGCCGCGTGCCGAAAAATACAGCAAGATGGTCAAGGATACCGCGGTGCGCGTCGTGCCGCCGCTGATCGTGATCGCGCTCCTGATGCTGTTCTGGGAGCTGGTCTGCCAACGCGCCGGCTCCACCTTGCCGCCGCCCTCGCGCGTGTTCAAGGACACCAAGGAACTGATCTTCGATCCGTTCTTCGATCGCGGCGGCATCGACAAGGGCCTGTTCTGGCACTTGTCCGCAAGTCTGCAGCGCGTCGCGCTCGGCTATTCGATCGCTGCGATCGTCGGCGTCGCGCTCGGCACGCTGGTCGGCCAGTCGGTCTGGGCGATGCGCGGGCTCGATCCCTTGTTCCAGGTATTGCGCACCATCCCGCCGCTGGCGTGGCTGCCGCTGTCGCTGGCCGCGTTCCGCGACGGCCAGCCCTCGGCGATCTTCGTGATCTTCATCACCTCGGTGTGGCCGATCATCATCAACACCGCGGTCGGCATCCGCAACATCCCGCAGGATTACCGCAACGTCGCGGCCGTGGTGCAGCTCAATCCGCTGGAGTTCTTCGGCAAGATCATGATCCCGGCCGCTGCCCCCTACATCTTCACGGGCTTGCGCATCGGCATCGGCCTGTCCTGGCTCGCGATCGTCGCGGCCGAGATGCTGATCGGCGGCGTCGGCATCGGCTTCTTCATCTGGGACGCCTGGAACTCCTCGCACATCAGCGAAATCATCCTGGCGCTGTTCTATGTCGGCATCATCGGCTTCGTGCTCGATCGCTTGATCGCAGGACTGGGCAAGATCGTCACCCGCGGCACTTCCGCAGGCTGAAGGGAGCATATCATGCAGGCCTATCTGAAGCTCGACCACATCGACAAGACCTTCACCCGCGGCAATGCCTCGACCGAGGTGCTGAAGGAAATCAACCTGACGATCGACAAGGGCGAATACGTTTCGATCATCGGCCATTCCGGATGTGGAAAATCCACGCTGCTCAACATCGTGGCCGGCCTTACCGACTGCACCAATGGCTGCGTGCTGCTGGAAAACCGCGAAGTCAATTCGCCGGGACCGGATCGCGCAGTGGTGTTCCAGAACCACAGCCTGCTGCCCTGGCTGACCGTCTATGAAAACGTACGGCTCGGCGTCGACAAGGTGTTCGCTTCGAGCAAGACCCGCAGCGAACGCGATGCCTGGGTGATGCACAATCTCAACCTCGTCCAGATGGCCCATGCCAAGGACAAGCGCCCGTCGGAAATCTCCGGCGGCATGAAGCAGCGCGTCGGTATCGCCCGGGCGCTGGCGATGGAGCCGAAGGTGCTGCTGCTCGACGAGCCCTTTGGCGCGCTCGACGCGCTGACCCGCGCGCATCTGCAGGACTCGGTGATGGCGCTGCACCAGAAACTCGGCAACACCATCCTGATGATCACCCATGACGTCGACGAGGCCGTGCTGCTGTCGGACCGCATCGTGATGATGACCAACGGGCCGAGCGCGCGGATCGGCGAAGTACTGGAAGTGCCGCTGGCGCGTCCGCGCAAACGGCTCGAGCTCGCAACCAACCCCGGGTACCTCAAGTGCCGGCAGCGCGTGCTCGAATTCCTGTACGAGCGGCATCGCTTCGTCGAGGCGGCGTAGTTCTTGTTATCTCCGCGCCCGCGCGGGCGCTGAAGCGGCCGAGTGAGGGTACGTCATGAGCGAACCGCTGGTGATTGTCGGCAACGGAATGGCTGCCGCCCGTCTGGTCGATGAACTGGCCAAGGTGGCGCTCGGCCGCTACGCCATCGCCGTGATCGGGGACGAACCGCGGCTTGCGTATAATCGCGTGCTGCTGTCGTCGGTTCTTGCCGGCGAGACCGCCTCGCATGATATCGAGCTCAGGCCCGCTTCATGGTGGCGCGACCGCGGCGTCACCCTGAAATACGGCTGCCGGGCCACCGAGGTCGATGTCGGGCGGCGCGAAGTCAAAATCGAAAATGAAGAGAGTGTCCCGTTCTCGAAACTGGTCCTGACCACGGGTTCGTCGCCGCTGCGGCTCAACGTATCAGGCGCCGATCTTGCCGGCGTGCACACGTTTCGCGACAGCCGCGACGTCGATCTCCTGCTGACGCTGGCCGCGCAGAAGAAGCGCGTCGTGGTCGTCGGTGGCGGGCTGCTCGGGCTGGAAGCGGCCTACGGGCTCGCCAAGGCCGGCGCGCCGGTGACGCTGGTTCATTTGATGGACCGGCTGATGGAGCGCCAGCTCGATGCGCCCGCCGCGGAACTGTTGAAATCGCTGGTCGAGCGCAAGGGCATCGAGATCCTGCTCAATGCCAACACCGCGCGCATCCATGGCACGACACGCGTCGAGGGCCTCGAACTGACCGATGGCCGCCGCATCGATGCCGATGCGGTGATCTTCGCAGCGGGCATCCGGCCGAATATCGCTCTGGCAAAGGAAGCCGGCATTGCCGTCAACCGCGGCGTCGTCGTCGACGACGTCATGCAAACCGTCGCGCCCGGCATCTTTGCGATCGGCGAATGCGCCGAACACCGCGGCATCTGCTACGGCCTGGTCGAGCCGGCCTACGAGCAGGCGCGCGTGCTGGCGCGGCACCTCGCAGGCCGCGACACCTCCTATAGCGGCAGCATCGTGGCGACCAATCTGAAGGTCTCCGGCGTCAGCGTGTTCTCAGCGGGTGATTTCGTGGGCACTGAGGGCTCCGAAACCATCGTGCTCAGCGATCTCAACTACGGCACCTACAAGAAACTCGTGGTCGCGGACGGACGGCTGACCGGCGCAGTACTGATCGGCGATGTCAGCGACGCGCTCTGGTATCTCGAACTGATCCGTACCCGCCAGCCCACCGCGCCCATTCGCGCCGACATGATGTTCGGCCGTTCGCTCGCGATCCGTTCAGAGGCGGCATGAGCCGGTTGCTCGCATGACCGCCGTCGATCCCCATTTGCGCGTCACCAAGACCACCTGCGCCTATTGCGGCGTCGGTTGCGGCGTGCTGGCGACGCCCGACGGGCGGGGCGGGGCGGCGATCTCGGGCGATCCCGAGCACCCGGCGAATTTCGGCCGGCTGTGCTCGAAGGGCTCGGCGCTCGGCGAGACGCTGGGTCTGGAAAATCGCCTGCTGCATCCGATGATCCGCTGCGACAATGGGACCATGGAGCGCGTGGCCTGGAGCGACGCGCTCGACCATGTCGCGCATCGTTTTCAGCACATCATCGCGCGCGACGGACCCGGCGCCGTCGCGTTCTATCTCTCCGGGCAGCTGCTGACCGAAGACTATTACGTCGCCAACAAGCTGATGAAGGGATTCGTCGGCAGCGCCAATGTCGACACCAATTCACGGCTGTGCATGGCGTCGTCAGTCGCCGGCCACCGCCGCGCGTTCGGGGCGGACACCGTGCCCGGCTGCTACGAAGATCTCGACGAGGCCGCTTTGCTGGTGCTGGTCGGCTCCAACGCGGCCTGGTGTCATCCGGTGCTGTACCAGCGCATGCTGGTCAACAAGCAGAGCCGCGGCGCCCGCATCGTGGTGATCGATCCGCGCCGGACCGATACGGTCGGCGATGACGATCTGTTTCTGGGGTTGAAGCCCGGCACCGACACCGCATTGTTCAGCGGTTTGCTGGTGCACCTCGCCGACAACGGCGCGCTCGACCGCGACTACATCGAACGCCATACCACTGGCTTCGACGACGCGATGATGCGGGCGCGCAGCATGGCCGGCAGCCTCAGTGCGACAGCGCTCGCAACCGGCCTGTCCGAGCCTGATGTCGCGGCGTTCTTCCAGATGTTCGCCAATACGCCGCGCGTGGTCACGATGTATTCGCAAGGCGTCAACCAATCGGCGCAGGGCACCGACAAGGTCAATGCGATCCTCAACTGCCACCTTGCGACGGGTCGGATCGGTAAATTGGGCGCGTCGCCGTTCTCGCTGACCGGACAGCCCAATGCGATGGGCGGCCGCGAGGTCGGCGGGCTCGCCAACCAGCTGGCGGCCCATATGGGTTTTTCGCCGCCGGATATCGACCGCGTGCGCCGGTTCTGGAAGGCGCCGCGGATCGCCACCCATGAAGGGCTGAAAGCGGTCCAGATGTTCGAGGCCATCGCGCGCGGCGAGATCAAGGCGCTGTGGGTGATCGGCACCAATCCGGCGGTGTCGCTGCCCAATGCCGACGCCGTCAGCGCGGCGCTGAAGAAGCTCGAATTGTTCGTCGTCTCCGAAAACGTTGTTACCAACGACACCGTCGATGCCGGGGCGCAGGTGCTGTTTCCGGCGCAGGCCTGGGGCGAGAAATCCGGCACCGTGACCAACTCGGAACGCCGCATTTCCCGTCAGCGAGCGTTTCTTTCTTCGCCGGGCGAGGCGCGGCCGGATTGGTGGATCATCGGCGAGATCGCAAAGCGGCTCGGCTTTGGCGCGGCATTCAATTTTGCATCGGCCGCCGATATTTTTCGCGAGCACGCCGCACTCTCGGCGTTCGAAAACGAGGGCAACCGCGATTTCGACATCGGCGGCTTGCAGGCGCTGTCGGACGAAGCGTTCGATACGATGGCGCCGGTGCAATGGCCGATCCGGCTCGATGCGCAGCCGCAGGCGCGCTTCTTTGCCGAAGGCGGATTCTTCACTGGCGAACAGAAGGCCCGTTTTATCGCACCCGAGACTCCCGCGCTGCGGACCGAGACTACGGCCGCGCGCCCGCTGCGGCTGAACACCGGCCGCGTCCGCGACCAATGGCACACCATGACCCGCACCGGGATGAGCCCGCGGCTCGGCCAGCATCTGCCGGAGCCGTTCGTCGAAGTGCATCCGGACGACGCGGCAAGGCACGGCGTCGCCGACGGCGATTTCGCGCGGGTCACGACCGATTACGGACAATGCACGCTGCGGGTTGTCGTCAGCGAGCGCCAGCAGCGCGGCATGCTGTTCGCGCCGATCCACTGGAGCGCGGTCACCGCGACCGGCGCACGCGTGGGATCGCTGGTCGCGCCGCTCACCGATCCGTTCTCCGGCCAGCCCGAGAACAAGGCGACGCCGGCCTCGATCACCCCTTACGAATATGTGTTCCGCGGCTTTGCATTGTCGCGCACGCCGCTCGAGCTACCCGCGCATGCCTGGTGGGCGCGCGTCGCCGTCAATGGCGGCTATGGCTATCTGCTCGCGGATAACGCCGATCTCAGGGGCTGGCAGTCCTGGCTCGGATCGATCGCCGGCGATGACCTCGCCGAATACAAGGACTTTGGCGGCGGCGTCTATCGCGCGGCGTCTTTTGCCGCCGACCGTATCGAGACCTGCCTGTTCATCGGGCCCGCGCGGGACGCCGGCGACTGGAATGTGGTCAAGGGCCTGTTTGCCGCCGACGCGCTCAGCAACGATCAGCGCCGCATGCTGTTGTCGGGCAAATCGACGGACGGTCTTGCCAATGCCGGCCCGATCATCTGCGCCTGTTTTGGTGTTGGCCGCACCACGATCTGCGACAGCATCGCCGCAGGCGCGCGCTCCGCGGCCGACATCGGCGCCAAACTGAAGGCGGGCACCAATTGCGGCTCATGCATTCCGGAGTTGAAGCGACTGATCGCGCAAACCGCGCCGAACGCCGTGCCGCAGTTGGCCGTGGCTGCGAATTAAAGCAGGTCCATCAACGTCATTGCGAGCGTAGCGAAGCAATCCATTCTTGCTTCCTTTTTGCCGCCCGATGGATTGCTTCGCTTCGCTCGCAATGACGGAGGAGGCGACGCGAATGACTCGAGCACACCCGTATCATCCTACTCCGACGCCAGCCGCGAGAATCGAAAATCGCAGTGGCTCGCGCCGCCGGCCAGCGTTTGTGTCCTTTCCAAATGGATGCCCCGCGTTGCATAGGCGTCGAAATCAAGCCCGCAAATGTTCGGCAGGATTTCTTGATCTCCATGGCGAGCCGCGAATTTGCAGAAGCCGCAAGCCTTGTAGTTGATGCCGAATTCAAACTTGTCACCCGTATCAGACTCGACGAAATCGTAGACGAAATCTTCCGGAAATTCTTGGCGGTGGCTTTTTGCAGCCTGCTCGCGCAGCAGAGCCTGATTCTCTGACGACATGAACTGACGACCCGAGGCGAGGCGTTCCGCTTCGGGCACGGTGAGCAATTGCGCCTTGTAGGTTTCTCGCTCGATTTCGCCGATCGCGGACAGCGGAACGTCGTGTCGCCGGAGCACCCGGCTGATGGCCATAAAGCCGATGAGGCGCATGAAGAAATCGCTCATACGGCTTGCCGAGCCTCCGACATAGGGCATTTGGGTAAGCACGATTTCGAATTCGTCCATCACCTCCTGCCGGATCCCATCAATATCGGATAGATGCGCGCGCTCGCACAACATCGCTTCGGCAAAGTCCAGGCGATGGCGCATGGCGGTCTCCATCGCACCGCGATGCTGTTCGTAAAAGGGGTGAATCTCAGCCATAGGCAGTCTCCTGTTCGACGAACTCCAGCGCCAGGCCATGCGATGCGGCGGGCGAAGTCAGCAACACATTGCCGATGACCTCGAACGCGACGCCGTTATTCTTCAGGACTCGCCCGGTCGCATCGAGATCGGTGACCGCCAGCCGCGCCGCGCAAAAGCGCGGCGAACCATCGGCGGCGCAATTCGGCAGCCGGCGTGCCAGCTCGGACGGGCCGAGCACGGTGATCCGGTCGCCGCTCTCGCCCACCGTCAATCGCCCGGGCGCAAGCTCGGCGGCCCCCTCCGTGAGGCGCTCGAGGAACGCGCGGTGCTGCGCCGGCTCCGGCGCCGACATCACGACCTCGACCACGCGCAGGGCGCCGTTGGGGTGATGCTGGTATTCGGCCTTCCAGAACAGTTCGGGCGGATGGCGTTGCTGGCAGGTGAAGAAGGCGATCCCGGGCATCGCGGGATCAGTGGCAAACGCCAGTGAAAATCCAACGCGGGCCGTGCCACCGCCCGGCAGCACCGCGTCACGGCCAAAATCGAACGGCGCATAGGCGCCGATATGGGCCGCGTTGAAGCGCACCGCTTCGGCATGGGAGTCGGTGCTGTGCAAGGCCAGCATCGACATCCCTTCACCGGTGCGAAGAAAATCCTGATTGTGGGCGGCGAAGCTGAAGTGGCCGGGCGCGGCTGGCGGCACTGCCCCAGCATCGGTGACGGCAAGCAGCTCCAGAAAATTATTCCCGAACATCGCCAGACGGTTGCTGGTTCCAAAGGGATGGACACCGGTCGGCGTGAGAGAAAAGCCGAGCGTTTGCCAGTCCGGCGCGGCCTTTGCCAGATTGTGGACGCAAATAACGAGATGATCTAGTCGGCGAGGCATGGGATCTCCGGATGCTGCGAAGCGACCGTAACCGGGGACATCAAGTCAGCGCAAAGCATAGTTCCTTCGCTCAAGCACTAGAAAATCTATTGCAAGGCCAGGGCCCATCAGTGACAAACTGCAGCGCGATGACCTACACCCTTCCACCACTCAATGCGCTTCGCGCATTTGAAGCCGCCGCGCGACATCTCAGCTTCAAACTGGCCGCGCACGAGCTGCATGTGACACCCGCCGCCGTGGGGCAGCAGGTGAAAGCGCTGGAGGCGCGCCTCGGCGTACGCCTGTTCGAGCGGCTGCATAAGCAGCTCATCCTGACCGCGGCCGGCCAGGCCTATCTGCCCGAGATATCCGACGGCTTTCGTCGCATTGCGGACGCGACCTCGCAATTGAAACCGGCGGGCGCGGTGCTGCTGCAGTTGGGGGTCCATGGCAGCTTCGACCTGCGCCGGCTGGAGCTGGCGGCGTTTCGCGGCGCGCATGCGGAAATCGGTTTGCGGGTGCTGCAGCCCGCCGGCCTGCACGAGCTGGTCGAGGGCAAAGTCGACCTGCTGATCGCCCGCGGTCTTGGCCACCATCCGGGCTATCGCTGCGACCGCGTCAATGAGGGATTCGGTTTGGGCGATTGGCTGATTGCGCCCGAAGGCACCGCTGACTGTCCTGAGGTCGTCAGCTTCCGCGATTGGCTGCGCGCGCTGCCGGTCGAGAACCCGCTCGAAGTCCATCGCCGTCCTCGTCTGGTCGGCAACATCAGAAGTTGAGGCGATCGTGAAGCAGAAAAAATTCGGCGTCAAAGGCCCGGAAGTGTCCGTCATCGGGCAGGGCACCTGGTACATCGATCGCGGCGACCGCAAAAGCGCGGTCGCAGCACTATGCCGCGGCATCGAGCTCGGCATGACCCATGTCGACACCGCCGAAATGTATGGCGATGCCGAACCCGTGATCGCGGAGGCGATGGCCGCCGGCAAGCGCGAGGATCTCTATCTCGTCTCCAAGGTGCTGCCGAGTAACGCGTCGCGTCGCGGCACCATCGCCGCCTGCGAGCGGTCGCTGAAGCGGCTGAAGACCGATCACCTCGACTGCTACCTGCTGCACTGGCGCGGATCCCATGAGCTTGAAGACACCGTGGCGGCGTTCGATCAGTTGATATCGGCCGGAAAAATCCGCTCATGGGGTGTCAGCAATTTCGACACCGACGATCTCAACGAACTGCTGGCGGTCGCCGGCGAGGGCAGGATCGCCTGCAACCAGGTGCTCTATCATTTGCAGGAGCGCGCGATCGAGCATGCTGTCATCCCGTGGTGCGAACGGCACGGTGTTGCCGTCGTCGCCTATTCACCGTTCGGTCACAATGATTTTCCCTCGCCGCACAGCAGGGAAGGGCAGGTGTTGCAGGCGATTGCCGACGCGCGCCACGTCACCGCGCGGCAGATCGCGCTCGCGTTTCTGACGCGCCTTGCAGCGGTGTTTGCCATTCCGAAAGCCGCGAGCGCGGAGCATGCCGCGGACAATGCGGCGGCGGGAAAGTTGACGCTGAGCGCCAGCGAGATCGAAGCCCTCGACAAGGCCTTTCCGCGTGGCCCGAAGCCGCGCGGTCTGCCGATGCTCTGATAGCTGCGGCCAACTCCGTCATCCTGAGGTGCTCGCGCAGCGGTGCACGTGCACCGCTGCGCGAGCCTCGAAGGATGAATCGGCCACCGACGGGCCGTCGCCCTTCGAGGCGCAAGAGCGCGCACCTCAGGACGACGGATTGCGACGCTTTGGCAGATGACGGTTCTTAACAAAGTGTTGCAATCGCGCCCTCAGCGCATATCCGCATCCCGTTATCGGACCTTGTTGTTCCGCCTCAGATAGCGTTTTTTAGAGCCTCGCCCGATTCGATCATTATTGCTTTCGAGATTGCCGTGACACCGCCCCCCGCCGCAGCCGCCAGGCTGGACAGCGCGCCATTGCCGTTGTCCGAGAAGAAGTACTTCACTCCCAAAGCGCCCGCTCGTGCCGATCGTCCGTTCAAGGGCATCGCGCTGATCCTGGCGTCGACGGTCTTCCTCGGCGTCTCTGACGTGACGGCCAAATATCTGTCCGCGACGCTGCCCTCGATCGAGATCGCCTGGATCCGCTTCGTGGTGTTCGCCATGATCATGATGCCGGCGATGCTGCCGGGCTCGCCGCTGTTTGCGTTGCAGACCAGGCGGCCCGGCTTGCAATTGATGCGCGGCCTCACCGTGCTGGCCTCGTCGCTGTTCTTCATCTCCGGCCTGCGGTTTCTCCCGATCGCGGAAGCCTCCGCCACCGGCTTCGTCGCGCCGCTGCTCGTTACCGCGCTGTCGATCGTGTTCCTGAGCGAGAAGGTCGGCCTGCGCCGCTGGATCGCGACTGGCGTCGGCCTGATCGGCGTCATCATCATCCTGCGGCCGGGCACCGGTGCGTTTCACCCCGCGGCGTTCTTTCCGCTGGTCTCGGCGCTGGCCTGGGCCTGCACGCTGATCATGACGCGGATGATGAGCGGCACCGAGCGCGCCATCACCGTGATGACCTATTCGTCGATCGCGGGCGTCTGCATCCTCAGCGCATTGGTGCCGTTCGTCTGGGTGACGCCGACCTGGCACGACATCGCCTTCGGCATCTTCATCGGCGTCGCCTCGACCGCGGGACAGTGGATCGTGGTGCTGGCGTTCCGTTACGCCGATGCCTCGGTGCTGGCGCCGTTCTCATATACGCAATTGCTCTGGGTCAGCATCCTCGGCTTCCTGATCTTCGGCGAAGTGCCTGACGTCTACACCGTGACCGGTGCCTGCTTCATCGTCGCCAGTGGCCTCTACACAGCCCATCGCGAACGGGTGCGCCGCTCGCAGCTGCTGACGGTCGCGGCCGAGTCGTCGCCGAACGCCTGAACGGGTCCCGGCCGACGACCTTGCGCTGGATGAGAAGGACCGCGCCCTAAGCGTTGCCCGGGTACCACAGTCTGTCCGGAAAACGCCCATTTTCCGAAGCCAGAACAAGGGATTCCCGGCAAACCGTAATTGTACGGTGGAACCCATGCTAGGTTGTGCCCGGACAGCGCCGCAGAGCGCTGGGGGGTACTGGGGTTTGGGCGTGGTTTTTAGGTCGGCATCGGGCGTGGAAAAACGGCTGCGGCAGCGCGTGGCCGGGCTGCTGTTTGGCATTGGCCTGGCGTTCGCGGCGGTGCCGGCGGCACAAGCGCAGTCCGTCTGGGGCGGCACCGGCAGCACGACCGTTACGAGCGACTACAGCCTCGGCACCAACTGGTCCAATCCGCCGGCCGGTGCGCCGCCGATCCTTCCGACACAGGCGGCCGTTTTCGGTTCGACGGGATCAGCGACGATAACCATCGGTGCCGGTCCGATGTTGCCGGACTCCTGGACCTTCAACGCCAATTCGCTTTCGTTCACGATCAGCGGGAACCCGGTTGCCTTCAGCCTGTCAGGGCCAACCGGCGGCCTTATCAACAGCGCCAACACCGGCCAAACCATTACCATCTCCGCCAACGTCACTGATGGTATCGGTGGCCCCATCATGGTGCAGCAAACCGGCAACAGCACATTGGTGCTTGCGGGCACCAATGGCTATTCCGGCGGGACGGTGATTTCAGCCGGAACGGTGCAAGTAACGAACGCGGATTCGGTCGGCAGCGGCACGATCACGCTGAGCGGCGGTACCTTCCAGATGCAGTCGCCGACGGTCGTGAGCGTTGCTTTCACCAACAACATCGCCGTCAGCGCCGCCGGCGGCACGGTCGACGCGAACGGCGCCGAGGTCAATCTTCAGGGCGTGATCGCTGATGGCGTCGGCGCCGGCGTTTTGCGTTTGATCGATTCGACCGGCTCCGCGACAGCCAACGTTCAGCTATCGGGCACCAATACCTACACCGGCGGGACGCTGGTGGTTGGGACCACGGTGCTGGTCACCAATTCCTCTTCGGTCGGCACCGGAACGGTGACGCTCGACAATGCCGCATTCAAAGCCGACGGCGCCGGCGACATCACCTTCACCAATAATTTCAGGATCAATAACTCCGGCGCAGGCGCTATGATCGACGCCAACGGCATCATACTGACCATTGCCGGCAACATCTCCGACGGCGTCGGCGCGGGCAAGCTGACGGTGGACAGTGCGGGCGGTGGCACCGTCGTCCTGCTCGGCAACAACACCTATACCGGCGGCACGGAAATCTGCAATTGCGTGGCATTGCAGCTCGGCGATGCGACGCATACGGCGTCGCTCGTTGGCGATATCACCAACTTCGGGCGTCTCGATGTCGTCAACGCCAACACGTCCGGCATCACTTCGCTGACCAATGACGGCGGCGCGGCGAATTTTCTCAATGCGACCTCCGTCGGTAGCATGACCATCAACAACGTCAATGGCGGCCAGCTCACCTTTGGCGTTTTCGGCGGTACCGATACGGCCACCGCGGGTAGTGCTACCATCATCAACGATGGCGGCAGCGCGGTCGGCTTCTTCGCCAACACCAACGCCGGCACCGCGAAGATCACCAATCAGAACGCTGCCCAGCTGGTTTTCGTCGACCGGGCCTCGGCCGGGTTCGCGACCATCACCAACGACAATTTCGGCACGACGGCGTTCGGCCAGGCCTTCGGAACGGATACTGCGAGCGCCGGCAGCGCCACGATCACCAACAATAATTTGGGGTTGACCGAGTTCAACGCATCGTCGACCGCGGCCAACGCCACCATCATCACCAACAACGGCGGCGCGACCGGTTTCTTCGACAACAGCACCGCCGGCAACGCCAAAATCATCACCAATGACGGCGGCACCACCAGCTTCTTCGACAACGCCAACGGCGGCACCGCGCAGTTCATCACCAACGGCACCGGCTCTGTCGAATTCGGCGGCAGCGCTGGTCCGAACGGTGATGGGCGCATCACGGTGGGCTCGCTTGCCGGTTCCGGCAATTACTATATTGGCGGCGGCAATACCCTGGTCGTTGGTGGCAACAACCTCTCCACCGAGGTGACCGGCGTGATTGCCGATGATTGCGGCTGCTTCCCGGGTCCCGGCTCGCTGGAGAAGGTCGGTACCGGCAACCTGATCCTGTCCGGCGTCAACGCCTACACCGGCAGCACGACGGTGAACGGCGGCATACTCACCGTCAACGGTTCGATCGTCGCGTCGAGCGGCGTGACCGTCAACGCCGGCGGCACGCTCGCCGGCAACGGCATCGTCGGCAACACCACGATCAACGGCGGCGCGTTGGCGTCCGGTAACTCGATTGGCCTGCTCACCGTGCAGGGCAGTCTTCTGTTCACGGCGGCGGCCAGTTACATGGTGGAAGTCTCGCCCACCACGGCCGACCGCACCAATGCGACGGGCGTTGCGACGCTCGGCGGCGCCACGGTCAATGTGAGCTTCGAACCCGGCAACTACGTCGCCAAGCAGTACACCATCCTCAACGCTGCCGGCGGCATCAGTGGCGCGTTCAACCCGGTGGTCGGCAACGTTGCTCCGAATTTCAAGACCAGCCTGAGCTACGACGCCAACAATGTTTATCTCAACCTCGCGCTCAGTTTCACCAATGGTCTCACGCCGAACCAGCAGAACGTCGCCAACGCGTTGACGAATGCCTTCAATTCCGGCGGCGGCGTTCCGGTCGCGGTCGGCTCCCTGACGCCCGCAGGCCTGACGCAGATCTCGGGCGAGCTCGCGACCGGCTCGCAGCAGTCGACCTTCGATGCGATGAACATCTTCCTCGGTCTGTTGACCGATCCCTTCATCGCCGGCCGCAACGGCGGCGCCAGCGTCGGCGGCGGCGCGACGCCGTATTCCGAGGAGAGCGGTTCGTATGCCTATGCCGCGAAGAACAAGGGTACGGCGCGCGACGCCTTCGCCAAATTCCCGACCAAGGCCGATGTCGCACGCAACGATTTGTTCGATCAGCGCTGGAGCGTGTGGGGCTCGGCCTTTGGCGGCGGCAGCAACAGCGAGGGCAACGCCAACCTGGGATCGAACAACGCCTCGGTGCGCGCGTTCGGTCTCGCCGCCGGCGCGGACTACCGGATCTCGCCATCGACGCTGGTCGGCTTCGCGCTGTCCGGCGGCGGCACCAATTTCAACGTCAATGGCTCGGGCTACGGGCGGTCGGACCTGTTCCAGGCCGGCGCCTTCGTGCGCCATAATGTCGGTGCAGCCTATGTCACCGCCGCGGCGGTCTATGGCTGGCAGGACGTCACGACGGATCGCACCGTTACCGTGGCCGGCGTCGACCGCCTGCGCGCCGAGTTCAACGCCAATGCCTGGTCAGGACGCGTCGAAGGGGGTTACCGCTACGTCACGCCTTGGATGGGCATCACGCCCTATGCCGCCGGCCAGTTCACCACCTATCAATTGCCGGCCTATGCCGAGCAAGTGCTGTCGGGCTCGAATGCCTTTGCGCTGAACTATGCGGCAAAGGATGTCACCACTGGGCGCAGCGAACTTGGCGTCCGGCTCGACCGCTCCTTTGCGATGCAGAACGCGGTCCTCACGCTGCGCGGCCGCGCCGCCTGGGCGCATAATTTCAACACCGATCGCAGCGTCACGGCGCTGTTCCAGTCGGTGCCCGGCGCCACCTTCCTCGTCAGCGGTGCGGCGCAGGCGCCGAACACCGCGCTGACCACGGCCTCCGCCGAAATGAAATGGCTGAACGGCTGGTCCGCCGCCGCCACCTTCGAGGGTGAGTTCTCCGACATCACCCGCTCCTATGCCGGCAAGGGCGTCATCCGCTACAGCTGGTGACGCCGTCTTCCGGGGTGAACCTCCGCCTGTTTTCGTTCTTTCCTTCCGCAGCCAGCTGTGGGAGAGGAAAAGATAACGAATAACAGGAGAGAACGCCGATGCGGGCTGCAATCTTCCGGAACGGTGAGATCGTCGTCGACCAGATGCCGGAGCCCAAGCCGGGCCCGGGCATGGTGCTGGTCAAATCACTGGCCTGCGGCATTTGCGGCTCCGACCTGCACGCGCGCAAGCACGCCCACCGCATGGTCGAACTTGCAAAACATTTTCCCGGCCGCAAGCCGATGGACCTTTCGCGTGACGTCGTGTTCGGCCACGAATTCTGCTGCGAAATTCTCGACTACGGCCCGGGCACCACGCGAAAGCTCAAGGCCGGCACCAGGGTATGTTCGCTGCCGGCGCTGCTGACCGCGGAAGGCCCGCAGGGCATCGGCTATTCCAACGACAATGTCGGCGCCTATGCCGAGCGCATGCTGCTCAGCGAAGCGCTGCTGCTCGAAGTCCCGAACGGCTTGGCGGCCGAGCATGCGGCGCTGACCGAGCCGCTGGCGGTCGGCGTTCACGCGGTTGCGAAAGCCAATATCAAAGGCGGCGAAGTGCCGCTGGTGATCGGCTGCGGCCCGGTCGGGCTTGCCGTGATCGCCGCCCTCAAGATCAGGGGATTGCACCCGATCGTGGCGGCGGATTATTCGCCGGCGCGCCGGGCGCTCGCTGAAAAGCTCGGCGCCGATATCGTCGTCGACCCTGCGCGCACGCAACCTTATACGACATGGGCCGAGCACGCCGCGATGTCGCCGGAGGAAAAGGCCGCGCGGCCGCCGCTGCAGGCCCAGTTGCCGGCGCTGAAGCCCGCGCTGATCTTCGAATGCGTCGGCATCCCCGGCGTGATCCAGCAGGTGTTCGAGGGCGCGCCGCGCGATGCGCGCATCGTCGTGGTCGGCGTCTGCATGGAGACCGACCGCTCCGAGCCGATGCTCGGCATCCTCAAGGAGCTCAACATCCAATATGTGCTCGGCTACACGCCGGATGAATTCGCCTATTCCCTGCGCCTGATCGCGGAAGGCGAGGTCGATGCGGCCTCGCTGGTGACCGCAAGCGTCGGCATCGACGGCGTCGCGCAGGCGTTCGCGGATCTGGCCAATCCGGAGCGGCACACCAAGATCATCGTGGAGCCGTGGCGGTAGTTTCCGTCGTCCCGGCCTTGAGCTCAGATGTGCAATTGCACATCGGGGGACCCATACGCCGCAGCGGAAATTGTTGAGCAGACTGGGCGACGACTTTTTCAACAACAGATGACCGGGATTATGGGTCCCGGCGTTCGCCGGGACGACGAATAGATAGAGGGAGCCAGGAAATGATCACACTGACCGCAAGAGACGTCCTGCCGGAAGACGGCGCTGATGGCACGCTGGTGGGGCGGGTCTGGATGCCTGATCTCGCAGGCCCGGCCGTGGTCGCCGTCCGCAACGACGGCGTCTTCGACGTCAGTGCACGGTTCTCCACCGTCAGTGCGCTGTGCGACGAGGCCAACCCCGCGGAGGCGCTGCGCGGCACTGCGGGGACGCGGATCGGCGACCTCGAAAGCATCGTCGCCAACACGCCGCCCGATCGGCGTGACCGGGCAAAGCCCTGGCTGCTGGCGCCGCTCGACCTGCAGGTCCTGAAAGCCGCGGGCGTCACGTTCGCGATCTCGATGCTGGAGCGCGTGATCGAGGAGCGGGCGCGCGGAAATCCGGCCTCGGCGGACGCAATCCGCAAGGAAGTGGTTCGGCTGGTTGGCGACGACCTTTCAAAACTCAAGCCCGGCTCACGCGAAGCGATGAAGCTGAAGGCGGTGCTGATCGAGCAGAACGCCTGGAGCCAGTACCTGGAAGTCGGCATCGGTCCCGACGCCGAAGTGTTCACCAAGGCGCCGACGATGTCTTCCGTCGGCACCGGCATGGACGCCGGCCTGCATCCGAAATCGACCTGGAACAATCCGGAGCCGGAAGTCGTGCTTGTGGTGTCGAGCCGCGGCACGATCGTCGGCGCGATGCTCGGCAACGACGTCAATCTGCGCGACTTCGAGGGGCGCTCGGCGCTGCTGTTGTCGAAAGCCAAGGACAACAACGCCTCCTGCGCGGTTGGCCCGCTGCTGCGGCTGTTCGACAACGGTTTTTCGCTCGATGACGTCAGAAAAATGGATGTCGGGCTGACCGTGAAGGGACAGGACGGTTTTGTCCTCGACGGCCATTCCTCGATCAGCAAGATCAGCCGCGACCCCACCGACCTCGTCGCGCAAACCATCGGGCCCGTGCATCAATACCCTGATGGTTTTGCGCTGTTCCTCGGCACGATGTTCGCACCCGTAAAAGACCGCGATGCGCCGGGCGAGGGCTTTACCCACAAGCGTGACGACATCGTCACGATCTCCGCGCCCCAGCTAGGCAAGCTTGTCAACCGCATGCGCACCAGCGACGAATGCGAGCCCTGGACGTTCGGCATCGGCGAATTGATGCGAAACCTGGCGAAGCGGAAGGTGCTGTAGCGTTGCTTCGTAGGGTGGGTTAGCGACTTGTCCGCCGTAGCTCGAAGAGCGAAGGCGGAAGCGAAACCCACCTCTTTTGTTGCCACGTTCACGGTGGGTTACGGCTTCGCCTAACCCACCCTACGATCTGACGCTTCTGGTTACGGCATCACGAGCGTAATCACGCCGTCCTCGATCACTCCGTCTTTGATGCCGTCGCGCGCCATCGATTCGATGACGGGCCATTTCTCGCGGAACAGAACCGACGCTTCCTGCATGCTTGGCGCGTCGACCTTGACGCAACAGGCCCGACGCTCACCGTCATTCGCTATCTGAAAGAAGAAATTGTAGCCACCCGGTTCCCCATCGCCATTCATCCGATTTCGTTCATGTCGCATTCAGTTGTCCCCTGATTTGCGTCGATCGCGGACCAGTTGCGTTTTCAATTTGGATTTTCGTGCGGCGCGATTGTGTCGCCGGAAATTTTCGCCGCACCTGTTGCAAACATAAGACAATTGGAACCAGCGCAGCTCCGCGAACTGCTCATCTCATCGGCAGATGCCCAGCGGACTAGCGCCACATCCCGCGCATGCGTGCACCGACATCAATGCGCGGACCATTGCTCGCGGGCCGATCGCCTCCCGCCACCGCGAGCGGCCAAATCGTCTTGTCGAACAGGGCGAGCAGGCGATCGGGAATGAAACGGGTTCTCGACGCATAGACGTGGCGGTCGCCCTTCGCGTGCTGCCCGTGCGTGAAGAAACGCTGCGGGACGACAAGATGCAGATCGTCCTTGGCCCGGGTCATGGCGACGTAAAGCAGCCGTCGTTCTTCTTCGATCTCAGCCGTCGTTCCGGTACCGAGGTCGGAGGGCATGCAGCCGTCGACCACATTGAGCACGTACACCGATTTCCACTCCTGGCCCTTGGCGGAGTGGATCGTCGACAGGATCAAATAGTCCTCGTCGAGCAGGGGAACGCCGGCCTGGTCGCTGGTGGCGTCTGGCGGATCGAGCGTCAGTTCGGTGAGGAAGCGTTCACGGGACGCATATCCGCTCGCGATTTGTTCAAGCTGGACGAGGTCGGCGCGGCGGGTTTCGGCATCCTCGTGAATGCGGTCGAGGTGCGGCTCGTACCACGAACGGGCGCGTTCGAGATCGGCCGGCCAGTTTGAATGACGCAGGTCCGCAATGGCGGAAGTGAATGTTTTCCAGTCCTCGCCGGCGCGCGGCGGGATCGGCGCCTGCGCAAGGGATGCAATCGGATCGGGATCGCCAGCCATGTGATCAAGCACGCGCTGCGCCGAGGCGGGGCCGACGCCCGGGATCAGGTGCATCAGGCGGAAGCCGGCCACACGGTCGCGCGGGTTCTCGACAAAGCGCAGCAACGCCAGCATGTCCTTGACGTGGGCGGCGTCGAGGAATTTCAAACCGCCAAATTTGACGAACGGGATGTTGCGCCGGGTCAACTCGACTTCCAGCGGACCGCTATGGCTGGATGTCCGGAACAGGACGGCTTGCTCCTTCAGCCGCGCGCCGGACTCCCGGTTCTCCAGGACGCGTTCCACGATGCAGCGCGCCTGGTCGGCTTCGTCGCGCACCGTGACGAGTTGAGGTCTCGTGCCCGAACTCCGGTCGGTCCATAGATTCTTGGTGAAGCGCTCGCGTGCCAGATCGATGACGCCGTTGGCTGCGGCCAGAATGGCCTGTGTCGACCGATAGTTGCGGTCAAGCGTGATGATGCTGGCCGGTGGCGAGAATTGCGTGGGGAAGTCGAGGATGTTGCGCACGGTCGCAGCGCGGAATGAATAGATCGCCTGCGCATCGTCGCCGACGACCGTGAGGCCGTGGCCGCCGGGCTTGAGTGCCAACAGAATGGACGACTGCAGACGGTTGGTGTCCTGATATTCGTCGACCAGGACATGGTCGAAGCGGCCGCCGATATCGTCGGCGATTTCAGGCTCGTTCATGGTCTGCGCCCAGTAGAGCAGGAGATCGTCATAATCCAGCACGTTCTGGCGCTGCTTGGCCTCGACATAGCCGGCGAACAGCTCTTTCAGTTCGGCGGCCCACCCTGCGCACCAGGGGAACGATGCCCCCAAAACCTGCTCGATCGACGCTTCGGCGTTGACGCATCGCGAGTAGATCGCAAGACACGTACCCTTGGTCGGGAAACGGTTTTCGGTCTTGGAGAAGCCGAGATCATGCCGGACCAGATTCATGAGGTCGGCGGAGTCTTCGCGGTCGTGGATCGTGAAGGCGGAGTTGAGGCCGATCTGATCGGAGTATTCACGAAGCAGACGCGCGCCGATGCCGTGGAAGGTGCCTGCCCAGGCCAGGGCATCGGTCATGATGCCGGCGTTGTCACCCATCACCTTCCGCGCGATCCGTTCAACGCGCCTGGTCATTTCGGACGCGGCGCGGCGTGAAAACGTCATCAGAAGAATGCGGCGGGGGTCGGCGCCGCCGACGATCAGATGGGCCACGCGATGCGCAAGCGTGTTGGTCTTGCCGGATCCGGCTCCGGCAATCACCAGCAAGGGCGCGAAGGGGCCCGGTCCGATCGCGCCATGCTCGACCGCACGGCGCTGTTCCGGATTGAGATTGTCGAGATAGGCAGCGGCAATTGACACGAATGGTTCGTCCCCAGGAGCGAATCAACGGTCACTGATTCTCGCTTTGTTCGCAATGATCCCTCGCCACGGCGAGCAAAGGAACTCAGCCAGTTCCCGGGCGTTTGAATGGGATATGTACTCGTTCCGCAGAGGTGACAACTGCTTCAACGTGCATCGATTCTCGTCCCTGGCCAGACCATCTGGAAAAAGGGCGAAGCAAGCCGGGTGGCGGTGCTGAACGACGCGGCCGAATATTTCGCGGCCCTGCGGGACGTGCTGCTCCGTGCGGAGCGGCAGGTCTATATCGTCGGCTGGGACATGCACAGCGAGACCGACCTGGTGGGGCCGTCAGGCCGGGCCGAAGATGGCTTGCCGGTCAGGCTCGGCGCCTTCCTGAAGGCCTTGCTGCAGAGCAAGCCGGCGCTGCGCATCAACATCCTGACCTGGGACTTCGCGGCGCTATATGCCTCGGAGCGCGAATGGAATTCCGCCAAAAAATTCACTTCCGGATGTGACGGCCGGCTTTGCTTCTGCCTGGATGCCTGTCTGCCGCTGGGCTCCGCCCAGCATCAGAAGATCGTCGTGGTCGACAATGCGATCGCCTTCGTCGGCGGCCTCGACCTCACGATCCGCAGGTGGGACACCAGCGAGCACTGTCTCGATCATCCGTTGCGCCGCGATCCCGACGGCAAGCCTTACCCGCCATTCCACGATGTCCAGTGCATGGTCGAGGGATCGGCGGCTGCCGCGCTCGGCGAAATCGCAGTGGCGAGGTGGACGGCGGCCGGCTGCACCAGCGAACCTTTGCTGCCCGTCGCAGGCGATCATTGGCCGGCATCCGTACCGGCGCAGGCGCGGGCGATTACGGCCGGCATCGCGAGAACCGAACCGAAAACCGAGACCTGCGAGGAAATAGATGAGGTCGCCCGGTTGTTCGAGGCCTCGATCAACGCGGCGAACCGCTTCATCTATATCGAGAACCAGTTCACCAGCGCGAACGAGATCGCGCGTTCGCTGGCGCGGCGGATGGTGGACGTTCCCGCACTGCGTGTTCTCATCGTGACTCCGAAGGGACATTCGTCTTGGTTCGAATCCCAGGCGATGCAAGGCGGCCGCGGAGGCTTTCTCGATCCGTTCGTTGCCGCCGGCGTCACCGATCGTCTTCGTATCCTCTATCCGTCGGTCGCCGATGAGAAATCATCCGCGGCGGTGATGGTGCACAGCAAGGTCATGATCGTCGACGACGGCTTTCTCCGCGTCGGCTCCGCCAACATCAACAACCGCTCGATGGGGGCGGATACCGAATGCGACCTGGCGTTCGAGGCGACGTCCGAACGTCACCGCGATTTCATCCGCCGCCTGCGGCGCCGGTTGATCGGGCACTTTTGCGGGCTTGAAGAAGCTGTGATCGCTGATAACGAGGACGACCTGTTCGGATTTATCGAACGCCATGCGGCGAGTGGCGCGGGCAGGGCGCTGGTGCCGATCGATTTTGAACATGCGCCGGCGCTGATCGGCATCGTGCAGCCGATCGCGGATCCCAGGCATCCGCTCAACCTTCAGCGCACCGCACGGCGGATGTGGAACGGGCGTACCGTGATGGCGGCGGCCGGCACTGCGGTCGCGCTGGCGGGGCTGGCCCTTGCCTGGCGCTATACGCCGCTGAGCAGCTACACCGATCTCGGATACGTAGCCTCGCTGATTTCGCAGCACGCGCAGTCGGCATTCGCACCGCTGTATGCGGTTGCGCTGTTTGTGCTGGGCGGGCTGGTGGTATTTCCGGTGATCGTCCTGATTGCCGCGACGGCGGCGGCGCTGGGGCCCTGGATCGGTGCCCTCAGCGCCACCGTCGGGGTCCTCTTGAGCTCACTGCTGTTGTTCATGATTGGACGTCTCATGGGTCACAAACGCCTTCAGGCGGTACTCGGCGCTCGCGCCTTGCGCGTACAGAAACGCGTCGCCGGCCGGGGTGTTGTCGCGGTGGCGATGATCCGGATGGTCCCGATCGCTCCATTTACGCTGGTCAACCTTCTGGCCGGCGCGAGCCAGCTCCGACTGAGCGACTTTCTGATCGGAACCCTGCTTGGAATGGCGCCGGGCATCATTATGATGGCCGCGCTGGGCGCGCAGATCGCGGACTTCGCCAGGAATGCCTCATGGTCGAACATCGTGCCGCTCGGCCTGACCATCGTGCTGTGGATCGCGGTTTGTCTCGCGGTCCAGTTCCTGGTGACCTGGCTGAGCGGTCGGCGCACGTGACGGGTACGCTGCGCGTCATGACATGGAACGTGCACGGCACGTTCAATCTCAATCCCGATTTCGACCTTGAAGGCGTCTGTTCGGTCATCGAGAGATGGTCGCCTGACGTCGTCGCGCTGCAGGAGGTCGACTCGCGCGGACGCTCCGACGATGTTTTCGGACGGCTGGCGGACGCCGTCGGCGAGCACCGTGTGGAGGCCCGCTCGATCGTCGCGCAGGATGGTCACTATGGCCAGACCCTGCTGAGCCAATGGCCCTTCGCCTGCGAGCCTGATGTGACCGACGTGTCCTATCAGGAAAGGGAACCGCGCCGGGCGATCTCTGCGCGCATCCTTACGCCGATCGGCGAAGTGACTGTGGTCGCGACCCATCTTGGCCTCTCCATGCACGAGCGCTATGCGCAGGCGCAGGCGCTCGCCGCGCTGGTGAATGCGCCTCGGACCATCGTCCTCGGCGACTTCAACGACTGGTTCTGGTTCAAGTCGGTGCGCCGGGCGCTGGCGGCGCGATGTCCGGTTCGAACCCGCCTGCGGACGTTTCCGTCCCGACTTCCCATCCTGCGTCTCGACCGCATCTACGTCACGCCGAGCGGGACGATCGTGAAGGCGTGGACCGATGACAAGGCGAGGAGTTGCTCAGATCATCTGCCTGTTATTGCGGACATCGCGTTTTCGCATGATATTTTGTGATATCGGTTGACTATTCCACCCGAGCGATCGCCCGCCATGAATGATTTGCGCATCCGGCCGATGCAGCCCGACGAAATCTCGATAGCCGTCGATTGGGCGGCGGCCGAAGGCTGGAACCCGGGCTTTGCCGACGACGCGTGCTTCGCAACCGTCGATCCCCAGGGCTTCCTCATCGGCGAGCTCGATGGCGCGCCGGCCGCGACCGTCTCCTGCGTCAATTACAGCGATCATTTTTCCTTCCTCGGTTTCTATATCGTGCGCGCGGATCTGCGCGGCCGCGGCTACGGTCTGCGGATATGGAACGCGGCCATCGCGCATGCGGGATCGCGCGTGATCGGGCTCGACGGCGTGGTGGCGCAGCAGCAAAACTATCGGCGGTCCGGCTTCGAACTGGCCTATGCCAATGTCCGTTACGGCGGCACCGTCGCTGCCCCTCCTGTGCGACAGGCGGGTATGGTCGCGCTCGCCGAAATCCCGATGGCGGCCGTGGAGGCCTACGATGCGACCGTGTTTCCGGCGCCGCGCGCCGCGTTCCTGCGCGCCTGGATCAGTTCGCCCGGGCATAGCGGCCGCGCGCTGCTGCGCGATGGCGCGCTCGCCGGATGGGGCGTGATCCGTCCATGCCGGCAGGGCCACAAGATCGGCCCGCTGGTCGCCGACGACCGCGCCACGGCCGAGGCGATTCTGTCGGCTTTGCTGGCCGATGTGGGCGGCGGCGAGGTCTTCCTCGACGTGCCCGCCATCAACCGCGACGCCGTCGCGTTGGCGCAGGATCTGGGGCTCACGCCGGTGTTCGAGACGGCGCGAATGTATACCGGCGCGATTCCGCCGTTGCGGCTGGACCGGGTGTTCGGCGTCACGACCTTTGAGCTCGGGTAGCGGCGCTATTCTGCGGGTGCGAGCTGTCCGCCAGGGCGTGATGTTGCGGTCTGGCGCACCCGGACCCGGGCACGGCGCTTGCGCCACCAGATTACGACGCCGGTCACCGACAGCGCCGCAACCACCAGCCCCATGATCGAGATCAGGATGCGGCCGGGCAGCCCGACGATACGGCCGGAATGCAGGGGGAATTGCGCCTGCACGAAGATGTCGGCGGCGGTGCCGACCCACGGCAGTCGCGCGCCGATCGGCCGTCCGTCCTCGCTGTCGTAATAAAGCTGCGCCGGGCCGACGCCGCCGGTGCCATGATCGTCGCCGGGGTGGAAGAAGGCCGCGGCATAGACGCCGTGCGCCGGGCCATAATTGATCGAGCCGACCGGCGTGGTCCAGCCGCGGGCCTTGCCATCGGCGGCCGCACGCGCGGCGATGTCGGCAAAGCTGACCCGGGGTTCGATCGGATCGTCGAGATGCCGGTACGGACGCTGCTCATAGGGCGTCGGGGTGTAGTCCGACACCGTCTTCATCAACGGCGAGAACACCTCGAAATACAGGTTGAGCGAGAACGCCGTGAAGGCGATCATGAACAGCAGCGCCCAGGTCCACAGGCTGAAGGCGCGGTGGAGGTCGAAATTGATCCGGTAAGCGCTGCCCGAGGTCTTGACCTTCCAGGCCGGCGCCCAGCGCGCCCAGAAGCCGCGGCCGAGCTCGCGCTCGACGGCAGGGGCGCGGCCCACCCGGGCGCGGCGACGCGACGGCAGCGTCAGATAGAAACCGACGAAGCAATCGATGGTCCAGATGATGGCGATGACGCCGAGCACGCGCATGCCCCAGCGGTCGCTGCCCCAGAACTCCGGAATGTGCATGGTGTAGTGCAGCTTGTAGAGGAACGAGACGAAGTTCTCGCGCGTCACCGGCCACACCGCGCCCCAGTAGCGCCGCCCGAGCTCCGCGCCGGTGTTGGGATCGAGGAAGATCTGATTGT
This sequence comes from Bradyrhizobium sp. AUGA SZCCT0160, assembly GCF_018130105.1. Lineage (NCBI taxonomy): Bacteria > Pseudomonadati > Pseudomonadota > Alphaproteobacteria > Hyphomicrobiales > Nitrobacteraceae > Bradyrhizobium > Bradyrhizobium sp. AUGA SZCCT0160. The sequence goes on along the minus strand of NZ_JAFCMD010000008.1, from coordinate 10,055 downwards.
AATCGAGGCTGAATCGCGTGCCGGTGGCGGGATCGATCCGCGGCAGCACGAAGAACCACAGCGAGTGGTCTTTTTCCGGCGTCATGAACATGTGGATGACGCGCGCGCGGGGATCGCGCTGCTCGATCAGCTTGACGAGATCGATGGAGGGTATCGCCGGACCGCTGCTGGTCACGTCGAACAGATGCTTGTTGAGCGCGTCGTCGATCTCGTGATCCCACGAGATGATCGCGCCGGTAATGCCCGAGAAAAACAGAAAGCCGGCGGTGAGAAGGCCGGCCCAGCGATGCAGTCGCCCGAAGATCGCTCTCATGGCGTTCGCCCGTGTTGGGGTTGCCTCACCATCGATAGGTCACCTTGCCGATCGCCTTGCGCCCCTCCGCGTAGAAGCATCCCGACAGGCTGTAGCAGGCGGCGACATAGCGCGTGTCGGCGAGATTGGTGACGTTCAGCGACAGGCGCCAATTGTCCTTGTTATAGGCGAGCAGCGCATCCAGCACGGTGGCCGCTTCGACCTTGAAGGTGTTGGCGTCATTGCCCCAGGTCGCGCCGACATAGCGGATGCCGCCGCCGAACTGGACCCCGGCAAGCGGCCCGCTCCGCAGCGTGTAGTCGCTCCACAGCGAGGTGCGGTTGAGCGGCACCGTGGGGGGCGCCTTGCCGACATTGACCGGGTCCTGCGTGATCACGGCGTCGACATAGGCGTAGGCGGCGCGCAGGTTCCAGCCATCGGCCAGCGATACCGTGCCTTCGAGCTCGATGCCGCGCGACTTCACCTGGCCGGTCTGTTCAGCGGTATAGAGCGGTGGCGGGTATGTAACGACGTTGGAGCGCGTCAGGTCGAACGCCGCGAACGTGAACAGGGCGTTCAGGCCGACCGGCTGGTACTTGACGCCGACCTCATACTGAACGCCGGTCTCGGGGTTGAGCAACTGGCCCGCCGCGTTGGTCGCCAGCACCGGCAAGAAGGATTCCGAATAGCTGATATATGGCGCGATGCCGTTGTCGAAATTGTACATGACGGCTGCGCGGCCGGTGAACGCCGAGGCGTCGGTCGTGGCCGAGGTGTTGAACAGACCGCTGTCGACCTTCGTGGTGACGAAATCCTGGCGGCCGCCGAGTTGGAACGAGAGCCGGCCGAGCTTGATCTGGTCCTGCGCGTAGAGCCCGACCTGCGATTGCTTGATGCCGGTGTTGTCGCTCATGGCCCCGATGGCCCAGTCGTAGCTGTAGACCGGGGCGAACACGTTGATCTCGGGAGCCGAGGTCGTCACGCCATAGGCGGTGTCGCGGAACGAGGTGTTGCGGTAGTCTATGCCGACCAGCGTGGTGTGGCTGAGGAAGCCGGTGGTGAACTTGCCCTGCAGCTGATTGTCGACCGCGAAGGAATTGATGTACGAGTTGCTCGTGCTGCCGTAGCGCGCGAGCAGACCTGCGGCCTCGTTGGTGTAGCCGCCGCCATAGAACACTTTTTCTTCGTTGTGCTGGTAGGCGTAGCGCAGATTCTGCCGGAAGGTGACGGCGTCGCTGAAGTTGTGCGAGAGCTGGTAGCCGGCGGTCGCGATCTCGGTGTTGAAGGCGTCGAAACTGGGCACGCCCGCGAAAAACGAGACCGGGATGGTGCGGCCGTTATTGGGCCACACCGTGCCCGAAGCCGGCAGGAACTGCAGTCCCCATCCGGCCCTGTCCCTCTGATAGTTGGCCAGGAAGGTGATGGTCGTATCCTCGTTCGGCTTGAAGGTGACGGCCGGCGCGATGAAGACGCGGTTGTCCTTGGTGAAGTCGACCTGGGTCTCGCCGTCGCGAACGACGCCGGTCAACCGCCACAGCACCGTGCCTTCCTTGTTGGCGGGACCGCCCATGTCGAACTGGCCCTGATAGCGGTTGAAGCTGCCGCCCGAGATCGAGGCTTCACCGAACTGCTGCGCGGTCGGCAGCTTGGTAACGTAGTTGAGGATGCCGCCGGTGCCGCTACCGCCATACATCGCCGACGACGGCCCCTTGAGGACCTCCAGCCGCTCGGCGCCGTATGGATCGAGACCGTTGAAATGCACGTAGTTGCTGGACGGCACCCGCAGACCGTCGATGTAGAGGCCCGGCATGGTCATGTCGAAGCCGCGGATCTGCAGGCCGCCGAAGCGCGTGTCGGAGCCGCCATTGACATCGCCGCTGACGCCGGCGGTGTAGCGCAACGCCTCGCCGATCGACACGGCGCCCTGGTTTCTGACCTGATCGGTGGTGACGACGGAAATCGATTGCGGGGTTTCGATGAGCGGCGTGTCGGTCTTGGTCGCGGTGGCGGAGCGGGTCGCGACGAAGCCCTGCACCGGACCATTGGCGCGCTCGCCGGCGCCGGGGCCCGATGGGATCGCAGCCGGCGCCGCCTGCGGCGCGCGGGCGGTGCGATTGGCGCGCGCGCCGCGCGCGGTTGCCGCGCGGCGGGATGGCTGGGCCGCGGCCGGGCGCGCGCGCTGCTGCGGCGATTCCACTGTGATTGGCGGCAGTGACGACTGCGCCAGCGCGGCGCCCGTCGGCAGGGCGAGGGCAAATCCGCTGACTGCCCCGAGGCAGATCATCCGTGTCAGTTGAAGTCGGGTGGCGAAAGGCGAGTGGAACTCTTTTGGTATCACGCTGCGATGTATCCTGAAGCCTGCCGGCTTGGCCGGTACGATTTTTTTGAGGCTTCGCTCTAACGCAGGCACCTTCGCAACGCGATGGGTGGTTACTAGAATTGCTCCAGATTGAAAACTTCCATTCTATGGATGGTCGCGCGACATCCGCTCTGCTTCCAGAGCGGATGTCCACGGCGCCCGGGCGTGATCGCGGCTTCAGATCGTCGAAGCCCCGGGTTCTTCGGACAGCCGCCGTTATCTCACCGCGACCGGCGACACTGTCGAGCCCGAGCCGCCCTGAATCTTGAGCGGCTGCATCACGAAGGCGAATTCCCCGACGCCCTTTTGCGCGAGTTCGTCGAGTTTCATGTTCTCCAGCAGGTGGATGCCGTTCACGACAAGCGCGAGCTGGTGCACCGGCAGCGACAATTGCTTGTCGGGGTTGGGCGCGACCTCGACCGGCCAGTTGTCGGCGCCGAGCAGCATCGGGTCTTTCGCAGCAAGCCAGAGCGCGGCCGGCACGCCGATGCCCGGGCAGGATTTCACGTAGCGCGGATTGTCCTTGCCGTAGAGCTTGCCCCAGCCGGTGTGGATGACCACCGCGTCGCCAGGCTGCAGCGTCAGGTTCTGCTTCTTCAGCGCGCCCTCGAGATCCTCCACGGTGATTTCGTAATTGTCACCCAGCATCTCGACGCCCTTGAATCCCGCGACGTCGATCAGGACGCCGCGCGTGAACAGCGTGCCGACATTGTGGATGCCGAACTTCTTGAAGCCGGTGCGATCGACATTCTCGTCGACCTTCTGGCAATTGTACCAGCTGTTGAGATGGGTCTGGTGCGCAAAGCCGTCGAACTGCGTGCCGACCTGGCCGAGCTCGGTGATGATGATCTCTTCGTTCGAGCCGCGCATGTTGGAGAACTGGTTCATGAAGGTGCGCTTGGTGTGCACGTCGAAGCGCCGTGTCCCGAAGAACGCCATGCTGGGACCGAGCACGTGCGCGAGCTCGATGACCTCGCCGCTCTTGATCAGCTTCGCGGCGTTCATCACGGCTGCGGGTTTCTGGTGATTGGCCGAACCGCGCTCGTCGGCCGCGCCCCATTTCGATGGGCAACGCTGGCTTTCCGCCGGAACGGTCCAGCTTGGCGCCTGCGCATAGGCGGCGGCGGAAAACGCAAGCGTGATCGCCGCACCCAAAGTGAATGCTTTCATCCCTGTTCCTCCCAAGAGCGGGTGCTCTGGAAAACGGCACCCCAGGATTGAGTATGCGGGTCCCGTCCAGCCGGTTCAAGGCATGACAACGTGCCTGAGACGATGTGCCATCCGGGCGAGGTAATCCATGATGCCCAAGCAGACCATGCACCGCAGCAAACAACATGGTGCTGCTTCCGGCGAAAAACACGCTAGATTGAAGTCGCCACGTGCTCGCGATTCGGAGGAGCCATGTCAACACAGCGCCGGCGAGGCTTGCAGGGTGCGGGTCCAGCGAAGCGACCAACCGTCGATAAATATCCGGCCCGGCAATTTCCGGTTCAACATGGAATTCAGAAATTGGAAGAAGAACTGAACGCCTTCAACGACCGGATCGCAGAACTGGAAGATGAAGGTCACCGCGGCCATGCGATGAACGTGTTGAAGGAAAATGCGATAGATCTTGCGCGACGGATCGACGAACTTCGCAGCTTGCTCGTCGACCCCACAAAGAGAGGCCGGTCTCCGTAGGCTGCTCCAGGCGATGCCCTCGGGCTCAGTCTCTGATGCCCTCGGGCTCAGTCTCTGATGCCCTCGGGCTCAGTCTCTGATGCCCTCGGGCTCAGCCTCTGATGCCCTCAGGCTCAGTCTCTAAGAGCTTTCTCGTGAGCTTTTAGCGCGGCCGCCATCAGCTTCGGAAGGTTCCTGGCGTAGGACTCGATGAAGGCCGCATCGCCGCACGCCTGGGGGGCGCGGGCAGCCTGCTCGGCGATGCGCGCGGCCTTTGCCTCGCACTTCGCGAAGATGTGCCAAAACCATTCCGGCTTTTTGGCCATCGCATGCTTATGCTTCTTGAGGACTGCGGCCCCAACGGCGCTCATCGCACTTACCGCGCCCGCGCTCAGGGAACTGAGGGCTTGCGCGCTGATGATATCTTCGCGCGCTTGCGCGGGTCCGGTGGCTGCGGTTGCTCGAGCTTTGGTCGGCATGATCGGCTCCTGATGCGCCCCATCTCGATCATCTGCCCGCGAAGTTGAGGAACACTCAATTTAAATAGGTTGCGAACCGTTCTGGATTTCGCTCCGTTTTATGTATCTTTTTAGATTTTCCGATGGCTCTGCTTCAAAGCAGTGCAGGCGCAAGGCACGTTTCGATTCTTGCGCCGCCAGGCGCCTCATTTTTCCAGCCCTTTGGCGATCTTGCCCTTGATCTTCTTCGCTTCGGCTGGATCGGGCTTGAGCGACAACGCCTGCTCCCAGGATTTGCGCGCCTCGTCCTGGCGTCCCGCCCGCCAGTGCACATCGCCGAGATGGTCTCTTATTTCGTTGTTGTCGGGTTCAAGAGCGGCTGCGCGCTCCAGGACCTTGAGCGCCTCCGGGTAGTCGCCGAGGCGGTAGTGCGCCCAGCCGAGACTGTCGAGCATGTTGCCGTCGTCCGGCCTGAGCTTGACGGCCTTCTCGAGCAGCGCCAGGCCCTCCCTGAGCTTGAGATTCCGATCGACCCAGTTATAGCCGAGTTGATTGAGCACGTCGGGTTGATCGGGGTCGAGCTCCATCGCCTTGAGAAAATCCGCCTCCGCCTGCGGCCATTTGCCGAGGCGCTCAAAGCTCACGCCGCGATAAAGCCACCAGGTCCAGTGTGCCTTCTCCGGCTTGCCGGCCAGTTCGATCGTCTTGCCGTAATCCCTGGCGGCGCGATCGAAATCGCTCTTGCGGCGCCAGGCATCGCCGCGACCGCTATATGCCCGCATATTTTCCGGATCGAGGCGGATCGCCTCGCTGAAATCCTTGATGGCGCGGTCGTTGTCGCTCTTGCTGGCGTAGACGCTGCCGCGATTGGAATAGGCCGCCGCATCCTTCGGCCTGAGGCGGATCGCCTCGTCGTACTCCTTGATGGCGCGTTCAGAATCGCCCTTGGCGACGAAAACAGCGGCGCGATTGAAATAGGCAGCCACATATGTCGGATCGTGGCGGATCGCCTCGCTGTAGTCAGCGATGGCGCGGTCGTTGTCGCCCTTCTCCCGGTGGATATTGCCGCGATTGTAATAGGCAATCACATATTTCGGATCGAGGCGGATGGCCTCGTCGAAATCCTTGATGGCGCGGTCGTTATCGCGCTTGTTGGAGTAGACGACGCCGCGGTTGTAATAGGCCTTGGCATCCTTCGGATCGAGACTGATCGCCTCGTCGAAGTCCTTGATGGCGGGGTCGTAATCGCCCTTGTAGGAGTTGACAGACCCGCGATTGAAATAAGCAGCCGCATATTTCGGGTCGATGCGGATCGCCTCGCTGTAATCCTTGATGGCGCGGTCGTTATCGCCCTTGTCCTTGTGGGCATTGCCGCGATTGAAGTAGGCAACCACAAATTTCGGGTCGAGGCGGATTGCTTCGTCGAAATCCCTGATGGCGCGGTCGTTGTCGCCCTTGTTGGAGTAGGCGCCGCCCCGATTGCTGTAGGACGTGGCATTTTTCGGATCGAGGCGGATCGCCTCGGCGAAATCCTTGATGGCGCGGTCGTGATCGCCCTTCTCGGAATAGGCATGTCCGCGATCGTTATAGTCGTCGGCATTCTTTGGAATCTGCGCCGTTTGTCCCGCTCTCGGCCGCAGCCGCGTCGCCTCGTCGAAATCCTTCCGAGCTCGGGCGGAGTCTCCCTTGTTTTCAAAGGCCCGCCCGCGGATCTCATAGGCTAGCGCATATTTCGGATCGAGGCGGATCGCCTCGTCGTACTCCTTGATGGCGCGGTCGTAGTCGCCTTTGAAGAAGTAGGCGCCGCCACGATGCAAATGGGCGCTCGCATCTTTCGGATTGAGGCGGATCGCCTCGCTGTAATCCTTGATAGCGCGGTCGTGATCGCGCTTGCTGGTGTAGGCAAGCCCGCGATTGAAATAGGCCTCCGCAAAATTCGGATCGAGGCGGATCGCCTCGTCGTGATCCCTGATGGCGCGGTCGTTGTCGCCTTTGCCGGAGTAGGCATTGCCGCGATTGCTATAGGCATCCGCCAATTTCGGATCGAGGCGGATCGCCTCGTCGTGATCCCTGATGGCGCGGTCGTTGTCGCCCTTGCCGTGGTAGGCCTTGCCGCGACCGGTATAAGCAAGCGCATATTTCGGATTGAGGCGGATCGCGTCGTCCAGGTCCTTGATGGCGCGGTCGTAATCGCCCTTCAAGAAGTACGAACGGCCGCGGGCGTTATGGGCACGTTCCAATTTCGGATCGAGGCGGATCGCCTCGTCGTAATCCTTGATGGCGCGGTCGTTATCAACAGTGCTGTAGCCATAGCCGCGATTGACATAGGCGTTGGCGCGGCTCGTCTCGCTCTCTGCCGCGCCGCGCGCCAACACCTGCGTGCATCCGGCGATCTTGCGTTCCTGGTCGGCGATTTGACCGCAATCCTCCCACGCCTTGTCCGCCGCGCGGGCCGGCGGTGCGAGCAGGGGCAGGAACGCCAGAGCCAGGATGAGGGCTAAGAAACGGCAACGCCGGAACATCACGTACTCCATCCAAAGCGCGCAAGGGGGAGGCGGCGCGGCGCATATTGTCGTCACGGCGTGGATCGCCCCCGGGCATGGCCAGCAAAGCCTGCGATGAGAATGAGCCCGCTTGGTAAGTCTGACCGACGTCTCCTTCGGTTCAAAAGCTGACCTGGCTCGAACGGCCGCTTCCGGCGCAAGGCAGCCGCTCGTTGCTGTTTGCAATTTGGCATCGTTCGGCCGCATTATGCGCGCCTGATGGCTTGCGGGGAATGACGCCCGCGGTGAACCGAAGGGAGGACCGACATGACGGTTTCGACGGAACGCGCAGTCCTTGCCGGTGGCTGCTTCTGGGGCATGCAGGATTTGATCCGCCGCTACCCCGGCGTGATTTCGACGCGGGTGGGCTACACCGGCGGCGAGGTGCCGAACGCGACCTATCGCAACCACGGCAATCACGCCGAAGGCATCGAGATCATCTTCGATCCGAAAGTGATCAGCTATCGCAAGCTGCTGGAGTTCTTCTTCCAGATTCACGATCCGTCAACCCTGAATCGCCAGGGCAACGATCTGGGCCCGAGCTACCGGTCGGCCATCTTCTATACCAATGATGAGCAGAAGCGGGTCGCAGAAGACACCATCGCCGACGTCGATGCCTCAGGTCTTTGGCCGGGCAAGGTCGTCACCGAGGTGGCGCCCGTCGGTCCGTTCTGGGAGGCGGAGCCCGAGCATCAGGATTATCTGGAGAAATATCCTGACGGGTACACCTGCCACTTCATCCGGCCGGACTGGACGCTGCCGCACCGGGCGGAGAAAGCGGAGCCAGGGGTGAGGGGAGCCGCGTGACCAAAGCCTCCGATCTCCTGGTCGCGGCCCTCGAAAACGAGGGCGTCGAATACATCTTCGCCATTCCCGGCGAGGAGAATCTCGACGTGCTGGACTCGCTGCGGCGCTCGAAGATCAAGCTCGTGCTGACGCGGCACGAGCAGGCCGCCGGCTTCATGGCGGCCACCTATGGGCGGCTCACCGGACGGGCGGGCGTCTGCCTGACGACGCTCGGTCCCGGCGCGCTCAACCTGACGACATCTGCGGCCTACGCCCATCTCGGCGCGATGCCGATGGTGATGCTGACAGGACAAAAGGCGATCCGGAGCAGCCGTCAGGCGCGCTTCCAGATCGTCGACATCGTCGCGACCATGCGGCCGCTGACCAAGATGGCGACCCAGATCGTGTCAGCGCAGAGTATTCCGACCCTGGTTCGCGATGCCTTCCGCGTGGCGCAGCAGGAACGACCGGGCCCGGTGCATCTCGAACTGCCCGAGGACATCGCGGCCGATGAAGCCACAGCCGATATGATTCCCCCGCACACCGTCGAGCTGCCGGTGGCGCCAGCGGCAGCCATCGATCGCGCCGCCGCCATGATCATGGCCGCCAAAAAGCCGCTCGTGATGCTGGGCGCCGCGGCAAGCCGCCCGCAACTTGCCGAGCCGCTGTCGGCGTTCGTGCGGCGGTGCAAGATTCCGTTCTTCAACACCCAGATGGGCAAGGGCGCCGTCAATGCCGGCTCCAACCTCTATATGGGCACGGCCGCGTTGTCGGAACGCGATTGGGTGCACGAGGCCATCGACCAGGCCGACCTGATCATTTCGATCGGCCATGACACCGTCGAGAAGCCTCCGTTCCTGATGGGTCATGACGGTCCGCAGGTGATCCATGTCGGCGTCACGCCGGCGACGGTGGAGCAGGTCTACTTCCCGCAGGCCGAGATCGTCGGCGACGTCGGCGCGGGCCTTGCCGCGCTCGCCGATCGCCTCGAAGGCAAGCTCCCCAATGGTCAGGCATTGCTAAGTTTGCGCGATGGGATTCTGGCCCATCTCGCCGAGCGTTCGACCGAGGACCGGTTTCCGCTGACGCCGCAGCGCATCGTGCACGACGTCCGCGCCGTCATTCCGCCGGACGGCATCGTTGCCCTCGACAACGGCATGTACAAGATCTGGTTCGCGCGCAACTATCGCACCAGCGTCGCCAACACGCTGCTGCTCGACAACGCACTGGCGACCATGGGGGCGGGGCTGCCTTCGGCGATCGCGGCGGCGCTGCTTTATCCCAAGCGGCGCGTGCTGGCGGTCTGCGGCGACGGCGGCTTCATGATGAATTCGCAGGAGCTGGAAACGGCGGTGCGGCTCAAGCTGAACCTCGTCGTGCTGATACTGGAGGATCGCGCCTACGGCATGATCCGCTGGAAACAGGAAGTCGACGAATTTCCCGACTTCGGCCTCGAGTTCGGCAACCCTGATTTCGTCGCCTATGCCAAATCATACGGCGCCAAGGGCGCGCGCGTCGGCAAGGTCTCGGAGCTCTCGACGATGCTGGAGGGAGCTTTCAGCGAAGGCGGCGTGCATCTCGTCGTGGCGCCCGTCGACTACAGCGAGAACATGCGCGTGCTCGTCGACGAGTTGCACTCGGTAGCCCAGGCCGGCTGAAAGCGCGTTTCTGGCGCCAAGCGGCCAATCCGCGGTTGGCGAGCGCTGGCAGTTCCGCAAGTGCGACAAAACAACCCGACGGGCAAATCAGTTCCGATTTACGGAATTTGTGTCAAGCCCCAGGATAAAAAATATTTCTGTTTACCGGAAGGCAAATCAGGTGCATATCTTTGCCCATCCCGTCCTGGTCAGAAGGGCGTCGGCCGTCGTCACGGACGTTGGGCGGGTTGCGGTGGACGCTTGTTTACGCTGAGACGATGGCGTGGATGGGCGTACGGCAAAACCGTGTGGTCCTGGCAC